>JAYTKL010000400.1:0-37407 GCA_043730305.1 Deinococcales bacterium
CTTTTCAGCATTCGGATACTCCTCGTCGGATAAGTGTTTCAAGAATCCTGCGAAATCCAAACTCGTGCGCCGATCCGTAATCTTCACGCTTCGTTTGCCTGCCAGTGGTTCGAGCGCCATGAAGATGTTCGCACTGCCTTCACGTTGGTACTCGTAATCCTCGCGTTCAACCTGACCTGGTTGAGCGGGGATACTGCCTCTGGGTGTGCTTCGCAGTTCCTTTTTCCCTTCATCTACGCACACCACAGGTTTTCTCGCATCGAAGGGGCGTGCGTACACCTCGAGTACATCCTCCATTTTGGCTACGAAATTCGCGCTCGCTTTGGGGATGCAGTACCGTTTGATTCTCCACGGTTTGATCTCGTTTTTTTCAGACGATCCCCCAGCGTGCTACGCCCCACACTAGGCAACCAACCTTCAGCGATCACATGCTTTTTCAACAGTGAAAGCGTCCAACGAGCCGCGCCTTTAGGAGGTTCACTACAGGCGAGCAGTGCGATCTTAGCTTCGATTTCACCAGTGATTTTTGGGATTGCCCCAGGACGTGGTTTCTCCTCGAGAGCCTCTGTTAAACCTTGGTTGGCATAACGGTTGCAGATTCGGGAGACTGTCGGGATGCTGGTTTGGCTGAGTTGCGCGATGTTGGCTCGAGTGTGTTTTTGACCTTGGCTTTGGTCGGCGAGGAGCAGGATTTTAGCTCGGGTGATGACCCTGGCTTTGTTGCTGCCGCTTCGACTCAGTTTTTCGAGATGTTGGCGGTGATCGATGGGGAGGTTGATTCTGGCGGGTTTGCTCATGCTTTAAAGCTTATCAAATCCAACTGGATACAGCACTAAGTTCATTGCCATCGGCTGTAACAATCCGTACCTCTGCGAACGAATCTCGAGTTGTGTCTAGAACCAAGTTAGATAAACTCACCCGAATCGGTTGGTCTATCGATAAAGAGTTCAAAGAGCTGCGTGGGATTTGAACAGCAACCGAACTACCACTTACCGTTTCGTGATCTTCTGGTGCTGCAAACAAAGGCGTACTGAATTTGGCTAGGGAAACGGAGGCATTTTGATTCAGTGCCCCGCTGTCGGCATTGAGTTGCACACTGTTGTCCCCAGTCGTCACTGAGCCACTTCCACCAACATTCAGTATGGCAACTCCCACACTTGCAGGGGCTTGCAAACTCAATCCCAAAGTGCTGCTTTTGCTAGAATCATCGCGCAGAATGGCTGTGATAACCACGCTGGCTGTTGTCGCCACATCTGGTGCACAAAACGTTACCGTTGTTCCTGTCTGATTGCTCAATGCCCCCTGTCCTGTCATGCTCCAAATCACACCACTCCCTAGACTCCCGCCGTCGCTCGAGGCTGCCGTTAACGTGGTGCATTGGTTCGCTGGAATTACTCCTATCGGGCTGTCAATCCTGAATGCCAGCGTCTGTGATGGAATGTAATACTGCGGGGCGCTGCTGACTCGAGCATTCGTCAAGCGCAGGTTCGTCACCCCAGGCACAGTGTCTGTATCCGCTCCGATCAACACCGCTTCGGTGGCGTTCACCGCTTGCGCTCGAGCCGTGACTTGCGCCGTAGTTTCTTCTATACTGCGCGTCACGCGAATGTTGGGTTCGTCCACCAGCAAGTAGGTCATTTGGAAACGGTATGGATTCTCGAGCGCATTGGTTGGTTTGGGCATCCGCAATGCCAATGTCACTTGACCCGTGCCACTGGGGGCGATGGCTCGTCCACCCGTATTGTTGCGTGCCACAAAACCGTATTCGAGCACGTCATCGAGTTGTTGCAGCAAGCCAGCTTGTTTGGCAGAATCCTCGACGGCTTGCGTTTCCAGATCGCTAAACGCTTGAAAATCCGCCTTGCTCGGGTCAACCTCGAGCGTCGTGCCGTTGACTTTGATGCCGTGCATCGGGCGCACACTCTGGGCTATTGCGGGGTTGGTGATCGCTTGCCCATTCAGGTTCTCGAGGCTCAGGAAGGGGGTCAGTCCCAGTCCTTTACCGGCGAAGTTGACGCCGATCAGGTTGAGGTTGCTGATTGCGTTGGTGCTGGTGTTGGCAACCTCGAAGGTCGCCCAGGCGTACCTAGAGTTTGTGCCGTCGTCGTCAAAAGCCCCCGTGAATTTTCGGACGAAGTTGATGCTGACGTTAAAATCACGACCTTGCCGACTCGAGGTGGGTTTGAACGGTGTGACGGTGGCTTTCGCGGAGTTCCCATCGAATTGCACCGTGACCGTGCCAAGCAATTTGCCTTTAAAGTTTTCTGGTCTGGGTGTTGGTGCTTGCCCACAGGCACTGAGCAATCCGAGAAGGGCAACGGCAGTGGTGGTGGCGATGCGCTGTGCGTTCATGGGAACTCCTTTGGTAGGCGCTCGAGGCGCGAGTATTGCGTTGGTCAGAGGGTGTCGGGTTGGTTCAGGTTGCCGAATGGTGGGGAAATACCGCAGGTGGTTGTGATGTAGTTGTGAATCTCGAGTTTTGGGGTTTGATATTGTTGAAAAGGCATGTCTGCTATCGGTAGATTTGGGGCTATTCTGTTGTGGTCTTGTACGTTTTTTAGATCGCCTGTTTGGATCAGCGACAATTGGGTATCCATAACATCCCCCATCATTCTCATTGGTACAATGATGTCTGAGATTAGCAGATTTTTTCGGAGTAAACCTTAACTTGATACGATTGCACTCAGCTTTGTTGCCAAATGGCTTCAGGGTCAAGCCAGAATTCGTACCCATCTGACCGAATACTTTCTGGATACTCGAGCGTCTGCCGCAACTTTGCGATGACTTTGGACATCAACTCCCCAAATGAAGATTCGACGTTGAGGATTTTTTCTTCAACCAAAATGGCGTATGCTAATTCGTTGGCGGTCACCCGTGTGTTTTGGGCATTCAGAAGATATTGCAAGGCTTTAATTTGTTGTGAATCACCAACTTTGGCAAGCTGTCGCCCGTTGATAAAAATCTGTGGTTTTGGGTGTTTCACAAAACGAATCACGAATTGTTCAGGATAAGACAAAACTTGAACGCGCAAGCCTTTTTGACCCAACAAAATAAACAGCGCTGGGAATTGTGCCGCCTCTTCCCGAACCACCCGAGTCTCGAGTGGCAACTCAAGCAGCTTTTCTAGTGCTTGCGTCTCGAGCTTTTCTTGTCGAATCAGTTCGGCTTCAAGAATTGATTTCAAATGCACATCCGCCCCAAAGACCCGTGTCACCTGATTGAGTGAGTGTGTTGCCTGTTTGTTTTGCTCGAGTTTCAGATACGCAGCAGCCAACTCAAGCCAGAAATCACTGGGGTTGTTCGGGTTTTTCTTTAGGGTTTCCTCGAGCAGTTGTTTCGCTTCCAGAGAACGCCCAGCCAAGCGATGGGTTCGTGCCAAGTTCAACAAAATTTGGTATTGCTCGAGCGAATCATTGATTTCGATGGCGGCTTTTTGTGCTCGCCTGTAAAACTCGAGCGCAATGTACCACTCGCCTTGAAATCGTCTGAATGCGGCAACACCCGCCAAGGCTTTGGCTCTGAGCGGTTTGCCTTCGGATTTGAAGGTTTCAGCAAGGGATTGTAAAAAGTAGTGCTCTGCCAGTGGGTCACATTCGCGCAACAGGTTTAAACCGATTTGGTAGTTGATCCAAGCTGTGTGATACGTATCTTCTTTAAGGTATGCCAGTGCCTCGAGCGCCAGGTCTTTGGCTTTTTGGGTGCGATGCTCGGAATACAAGCAAGTTGTGGCATTGAGGAGCGCCAATCCCAAAGGGTGTCCTTGCAAATGTGATTGAGCCTCGAGCAAGTGATGCTCCCAAGGTTCGTGTAAACGATGTGAAGCCCAGAGCAAACGTTGATGTGCCAAACCAAGCCAGTAGCCGTTCAATTTTGGCAGGACAGCATACAGAGAAGCTTTTGTCTCGAGATACCGCCCAGCGCAAATCAGCACAAAACCTTCTAACACCTGCAATTCAGGCTCGAGTTCTCCAGATTGTTCGAGACAACTTTTTAACCATCGCTCGAGTTCAATTTCGTCCTGACACCCCGCGAGAATACGCCCGATCAGAATGCGCCACGGGGTTTGCTCGAGAAACGCAATCGGTTCAACAGTAAATACTTTGCCGCCCTGTTGTTGGGGTTGCTCCCAGATTTGCCGCAACACCCGCCAATCTCGAGCTTGACGGATGTTGTCGGCAGCGCTTTGCAGCACGTTAAGGGCTTCGGGAAGGTGGTTTCGGTCTAGCATGTACCGCACCGCATCACGAATTTTGCTGGGATGGGCGCGGCTCATGCTCGGCATCCTAGCAGAGGGTTTGGTTTAACCCCCAGTCGGTTTGGTGCCACTGCCGCCGTCATCCGCGAGCAGGTTGGGCGGACTATACGTTGGTTTGCTCGAGGCGCTCTGATTGGAAACCGATTGGGTGTTGGTCAAGCCGAGCCATGCCAGCATGAGTGCCGCAATGACCCGACCCAGCCGCTGTGCGGTGGGCTTCATGTCTCTCTCCTTCGACTCGAGATTTAGAACCTCGAGTGCAGTGACAAGCGACCCGCGCCAGGTCAGTTGTCAGTGCTACAGGTACGCGGTTTTCGCGTGGCATGCCTGCCTGTAACGAAAGAGAGCTTAGGGGAATTCCCCAAACGGATCATCGGTAAAATTACGGGGTCACTCTAAATGAATGGTTCGATCAAGCCAAATTCTTGGGCTTTCAAAACCAATTCGGTGCGATTGTCAGGATTAAAAATGCTAAAAAGATCACTCATATGATCATTTACTGTTCTTGGAGCAATACCAAGTTCTTTGGCAATTCGTTTGTCTGAAAAACCTCGAGCGACCAAACGAAGTACATCCAGTTGTCGAGCAGTAACAATTGGAATGTTTGATGGTGAATTTGAAGCCAGTTGTCTTGCAATTGAAAGCAAGAATCTTCGTTGCGTATCCGGATTACTGTTAAAAACACCACTGCCCCGCAACTTTTTTGGCGATCTTGTCTCTGCAAGAATCTTGTCACATTCGGCTTGAAAAGAATTTAATTCTTCCTGGTAACGAACCAACCCAGTAGCTTTCACGCTGACAATTGTTTTGTACCACCCAATCAATTGAAGCCCAAGCAATGCGCTTTGGACACTTGAGGACTTTGTCAGGCAATCAAGCAAGAAAGCGAATACTTCGCGAATACGATCAGGGCTGCCGTAAGCCACGGCAGAATTTATGGCTTGAACCCACATCTCGATAGCAACCTTGACTTGCCCCATTTGGGCATAAGCAACGCCTGTGCCAACAATTGCCTTATTATGCTCCTCAGAGTTTAGTATTGGTTCCGTTTTTAACAATCCAGCGTAGTGTAACAAGGCTTCTCGAGGGTTATCGGTCTCTAAACAAATATTGCCTAACGCCAATTGTGACAGGCGTTGACCTTCAACATCTCCCAAATGTTGAAATAAAGAAAACGCTTCGGAAACCAAAGGCATTGCTCGGGATGTTTGTTGCTCTAATACCAACGCAACTCCAAAATTTAACGCCGCAAATGCAATTTCAAATGGTTTGTCTTGTTGACGCAAAATGATTAGCCTTTGCTCAAAGAGTTCCAGGGCACGATCCACTTGCCCAGTTGAATAGAGGGCAATTGCCAGAGAGTTAAGCGCAACACTCAGACCATATTCATTGTTTGATTGCCGTTCAAGCTGAAAGCATTCTTCAAGTAAGGGAATTGCTTCTGCGTGACGGTTATTATCGTTTAGGAGCGCTGCTAAGTTTTGCAACCCAAGCGCCAGATGTTCACTTGAGTTTTGCCTTGCAAGCGCAATGGTATCAACAAAGCGTTGTATTGATCGATCTTCCAAACCAAGTTCATGTTCACTTTCTGCCAAGTAGAACTGCGCCAAAATCCAATCGCTTACTTTGTTTAAAGAAGGAAATTTTTCTAGCATTGTCAGCCAAAATGCTGCTTCACGATAGTTTGCTTCAACCATCCAAAATAAGTACATCAATCGAACCAGTGTAAGTGCTAAACGAACCAACAAAGTCTGTTGACCTCTAAGTTTTTTGATTCGTTCAAGTGCGAAATTGGCTTCTGGAAGTAAAGCTCTGACCGCTTCAACAGCGTGCGGTTCCACAGAAATCAAAGCCTCCTGGACTTGAGACAAGCGATGGACCACCCACTGCGTGTGTCTTCGCTCAAAAGCATGAACTTCTGCCGACGATAACAATCCTCGCATCGTGCTTTGAATGGGCACATGCCAAGCAAAACGAGGTTCCGAGGTTAGGTTGGCTGATCGCAATTGAAGTAAATTTTTAGAAACCAAACTGAGTAAACAACGTGCCACGGTTGATGCGACCCAGGATTTTCCTAGCACCCATCGACAGTCTTCAAGAGAGAATTCAATGTTGAACATCGTGGCATGTTCGAGTACCTCGAGTTCATCGTCTTCAAGCAACTTACAACTCCAAGCCAAAGCGCTTAGATAATCCACGTGTAAAGCCTCACTCTTGCTGCGATGTCGAAGCTCTGCCGTAGCACCCAAATCTACGAGGTGAGCGATGGTTTCAAGACCTGCTTGACCCGCATGACCTGCCAGCAATTCGATCAGCAACGGGATTCCAGCAGAGAAGTTGAGAAGCCGTTCGAGGAAGGGATTATTGAAATCCAAATCATGTCTTTCAATCCAGTAGGAAACCATTGCCGTTGCGGAGGCGTGAGAAGTAGTTTGGCGATCATGAATATCAAAAGGTTGCAAAAGATGCTTGATTTCGCCACCGATCTCGAGTGGTTCACGGCTGGTCACAAGAACGTGCAACTTGGCAAATTGAAATTTGGTCAAAAAAGATCGAACCTCTGCCCGAATGTGTTCGGCATTGTCCAAAGCGAGGACATAACCATCCAAAGCTTCAGCCAGCCTCACAAGCTCTAAGTCTTCTTCTAAAACAATTTTGAAGGGAGCAGCAACTTGCTCGAGGAGCTGCAATTCGGAGAAACAACCACGCAAATCAACCAGCAAATACGGCGAAGATTTTTGCGAAAGCCATTCGTCTAGCAAGCGAGTTTTCCCAACACCGGGTACACCCGTTATTGTAAATAATCCTGACGAATTCTCTTGGTACCATCGATCAAGCATTTTGAAATCATCTTGACGACCAACAAACGGAGTTCGCCGATGGTGACTTGACAACTGAGTTACAGAACTACGGTCTGTCACAATGTGTCATTTTACGAGTAATTCTGGGTCAGGTGGACCAAATCTCGTCCAGTTCATAACAGCTTATCCAACTACATTATCCGATACCTGCCCTAGGTGTATAAATCCAAAAACGTTTTTCGGCACGATATTCGACACCCTCTCAAGTAAGCCATCATGCTATGAGCATTGTCTCGACAAGTGATGTCAACGTAGTGGTCTTAGCCGTTGGAAGTTCCATAAGCTTGAGGCTCGAGAGAACACGACGAGCCGCAGCTTGACCGAACACCCCACTCGCAGGGTTGGTCAACGCGAAATTCGCGGCTTTGGCTGCAAGCGCATGATTGCCTGCCTCGAGTAAAACCTCTGCTTGATACGGCACAGCCCAAGACAACACCAATCCAATGTGATTCGAGTGCGCCAAACGCATCCCCTCGAGCAAAGCACTCGCTGTTTTCTGGTCATTGCGTGCCAAGCCTAGCCGCCCAAGCACCACCAAGAGAAACGATTGAACGAAATGCTGACCCGTCCGTTCCGTGATTGGCAACGCCGCACGACACAAGCCCTCAGCCCGCTCGAGCCGAACCGAATCACCTTCTTGCAAGCCGATCTCGAGCAAGGACAGTGCCTCAATCGCTTGCATGATTGCCTCAAGAATTCCAAGAACGGCTGGATTCCTGGCAATGATCGCATAACCCGCCTCGAGTGTCGCCAGCGCCTCCGCATGGGTTCCAAACAGCATTTGAGCGCAACCGAAATACGTGTACAACCAAACCGCATCGATTCCGTCGGGCAGGCGACCAGTCTGATACAGCTTGAGCGCTTCTTCAAAGGCTTGGTTCGCTCGAGTCTGGTCTGCCACAACCGCCGCCGCCAACCCAAGGGTGCTGAGGACTCGAGCCACCCGCACGTCATCGCCGATTTCTCGAGCCAGCACGAGCGCCTGTTCAGCAATGGTGGGGCTTTGAGCAAAATGACCCGCACGGTAATAGGCTTGCGCGAGCGCGTCAAAGGCTCGGCTGGCTTGCAAAGGCTCGGAAGAGCGTTGAGCAATTTTTACGGCTGTTTCGCAGTGCCTCACACCAGCCGCAAAGTCACCAACGAAGAGGTGACTCCAACCGTAACTGGTGGCAAACGAAACTCGAGCCTCGAGCGCCGAAGGGTCGTTCTCTGGCAAGGCAGTCAAAACTTCGGCAAACAACCGCGTGCCTGCTTCAAGTCTGCCACTCATGCCCATATGCCACAGCAACGGTTCGGCAAGACCCACCAGATCGCCGTACTGCCGTTTTTGTAGCAGGTGACGCAACATTGCCAAGACGTTTGCATCCTCACCGAGCGTGAAAACAATCAATTCTGCACTGGCTGCCCCGCTCGAGGCTCGGTTCACTGCCGCTATGCGCGAGGCAAAATACGCGGCGTGGACATCGTGAGTCTCGAGATCAAGCGTTTCAGTCTCGGTCAGTTTGGCAGCGACGTAACTGTGAAGCAACGCATGAAATGTGAAGCGCCCAGGTGAAACGATTTGCACCAACGCCGCATTGCAAAGACGTTCAATGATGGTCGCGGTAGCCCCAGCCACCTCGAGTGCGGCGACAGCCGTAAAGCCACCCTGAAACACCGAGAGTTTGGCAAGCGTGTCTTGTTCAGTGGTTGTCAGCAGCCGCCAGGAATACTCGAACGCCACCCGCATCCCTTTGTGCCTCGCTCGAGCATCACGAAAGTGGGTTTCCACTCCAAGCGCGTCACGCTCGAGGTTCACTCGCAATTCGGCAAGCGGCTCGAACCGCAGTCGTGCGGCGGCAAGCTCGAGCGCCAGTGGGTAGCCGCTCAGAAGCGTGCAGACTCGAATGGCGTCCGCAATCATCTCGGGTAGAAACGCAAAACCGTGTTGCGCCCGTCCAGCGCGATCCTCGAATAACTGCAACGCCTCGCTTTCCCGCATGATCTCGAGAGTGGCGTCCAAAGCTGGAATCTCGAGTCCGTCCAAGGTCACAACGGTTTCGCTGCGCAGGTTGAGTCGTTGTCGTGAAGTCACCAGCAAGACCAGGTTTGGACAGCTTGAGAGTAGGCGCGGCAAGTGTTCTGCCGCCTCGAGTAAATGCTCGAAGTTGTCCAACACCAGCAAGACCTCGAGTGACCCAATGGTTTTGGCGAGGGTTTCATACGGCTCAGGCGAACCATCCACCACCAACCCGAACGGTTCCGCCATCCGACCCGCGACAGCAGCGCGATGCTCGAGGGTGTCGAGTGGAACGAAAAACACGCCATTGGCGAAATAAGCCCTGTCATACAAGCGACGGGCAACCTCAAGGGCGAGACGGGTTTTGCCAACCCCACCAGGTCCGTGCAGCGTGACCAGGCGAGAATCGTGACGATCAAGCAGCCTTGTTAAATCGCGCAAGTGCTGTTCACGACCAATAAAACCGGTGGCGAAGGCTGGAAGGTTTGTGGGAATGTTTTTGGGGTCTTGAAGTGATTCACCAAGGGCTGCGGCTTCACGCCTCAACCGTTCGAGACTCGAGCCACCATGAGGTGAAAGCAGGGTGTTCAAGCGTCGCAAATCGCGTCCTTCGGGTGTGGCAGCCACCCGCAAGGCTGCCTGTGCAAGCTCGAGAGACTGTTGTGAATCGCCTTTTGAAAACTTGCGTTCGCTGAATTCGAGGTGGGCGGATCGTGCCAAACTTGCCAGGCGTTCGCGGGTGTGAAAGACCCATTCCTCGAGTTCCTTGCCAAGACCACTACCAAGACCCGCCGCAAAATCTCCTGAGTACAATCCAATGGCTTCCTCGAGATTGCCAGTTTTACAATGCTTGGAAAACAAAACCGCATCGCAATCAATACAGGATTCGATCTTGCCATCCTGCTCGAGGATCAGTTCGCCCGCACTGCGAAGCCGTCGCAAGGTGGTGGAAAGCGCATCGGCACTTTCGTTGCTTTCAGGGAAAAACAATGCGGCAAGATGACGACGTGTTTGTGAACCCTCGAGACACAAGTAGCCAAGCAGCAAGAGAGGCTTGGGGCGCTGAAATACCGCGCCCTCTAAACGCACTCCGCCGAACGTCTCGAGTTGCATGATGGTGTTCAGTATACTTTGGGGTGCGAAACTGTGCTTGGCAGAATATTCTCGAGTTCGCTCTGTCACGCTTGCCCGCGTCCAAGGGTGTATAGAGTTCCTCTTGACGTGCCTGAACTAGATATGCCGTTTAGGGGCACCCTTTTCTGAAAAACACCGTCCAGCAAAGAGCCAAAAAACGAAACTTTTCAATGTCTAGGATGAGGCATGAATAGGGATCATAGTTCCCTGAATCGCACCCAAGCCGTTGAGGGTACACGTCCTCCAGCAAGCCCACCACCGCACGATAAGCTTGTGAAGAGGATTATCTTGTGACCCTTCTCAAGCAACAATTTCCCGACCCTGTCAGGATAAGTTGGTAGAGATGCCTTCGTCCACCCTCCAGTGACCGATGGCTTGTATGAAAAATCAGCGTCGAGATTTTTAGACTCATTCGGGGTGTTGCAGCCATTCGGCAAAGGCTTCATAGGCTTGGAGTAAATGTAAACTTCTGTTTGCTCTCCCGACGTCCACATCGCATCGATGCTGTATGTACCAGTTCGAGGAATGTCAATTCCTAAAGTAAAGTTGTCAGACCCCCTATTTGGGCTATCCGAGACAATCAATTCTTGTTTCGCATCATAATGAACGCCATAACCGAGAGTAATTGCCGAAGCTTGGAATGCCTTCTCAAATTTAACTGGAGGCAATGAATAATCTACAAGCATTGAATCAGGGATAGCCCCCAAAAAATTCCCAGATATCCGCACTGCTGATGCACCCACATCTCTCTTCACCTCGTATACTTTTGATCCAGAACCAGAAAAGGTCTCGTGAAGCGATTTTTTAGAATTTACTGTTCCGCCTACCAGCGCGATATCAACTACACCCCTAATAGTACCGATTGGAAACACCCTCGAGACGACCAATGTAAAGCCGTTGTTCGTAACATTTCGAGCTGAAAGAAGAAAGCCAGCCGCCGATGTAACTTTTGTCACACAATTTTGCCAAGCATTCACCTGAGCATCTGTCAAACCAGTTTTGAGATAGGATTGCGCCTCCGCGTCGCTCTTGGAGAAATTTTCTTGACTAAGACGTTGACGCACTTTTTTTGCAAAATCTTCTTTGCTTTCCGATTGGTTGTAATCGACTCCATACCCCGCATAACTTCCGCCTGCTCCCAACGAATTAGATCGACCACTTTTATTTTCATCATATTCATAAGCGGCATAAAGATACATATAAGCCTGAGAGCGCCTGATATCAGAAGTTATTTGTTCAACAGTTGGTTTTAAAACTTCTCCGCAATTAATCGTATTTTGCGCAGATGCCACCTTTAAACCAAAGAGGACTATCACCAATGCGACGGCAGCTAAATATTTCATGCTTTCCCCTCATTTAGTGCTTTCGTGTTTGGGCTTCTGGATTCATAAACACGCGAATTATTGCTGAATCCGAAGCCAACTTAAAAGTAGGTGATCTTGAACTGATTTTACGTTTGGTGTAAGAAGTCTGGTGAGCTAACCGTACCAAACTCGTCAGACATTTGCGGGTGTGAAAACCCAATTCTCGAGTTCCTTGCCAAGACCATCACCAAAACCCGCCACAAAATCTCCCAAGTACAACGCATGGCTTCTATTCGCTTTCGCCGTCGAAGCGCACGTATATCTCATGGATGTCTATCTCTGCCCCAGATGCAAGTACGCCAAGTACAAGGGGATCGGTGAGTGTCAAAAATTGCAACCGCTAGCGTTTTACACAATACCTAAGTGCAATCCAAGGGGGCATGCTTTCAAAGGGCTTACCGTCTCCTGTAGACCCTGTCATGTGGCTTCCAACACCTGGACTGTTTGTCCCCCAGCTCTGATTTGGTGTTTGCAAGTAACCTGCACCCGCTCCTGCTCCACCACTCAGCGTTTCGCTGTGCGAATGTGGCGGAAGATTTGGAACTGTCAGCACATGTCGTTCCTCTCCCCCAGATTGCATCAGACCTCGAGGGGTCAACCCAGCACCAGCACCGACACCGACAATCACTCGACCTGCCGCTTCGGTAAACTCATTCCAACCGTCTGGACATTCGCCATCAAGCCTGAAGGCAATTACCGACCTCGACATAGATTTTTCCGCAGTCTCTAGGGTCGCTAGGCGTTGACCAAAACTGGGTGAACCAGTATTACCTTGTTGATTGAATTGCGATAACTGCAAGGTTTTGGTTTTCGCAAAGTAATCCTTGGGTGAAAGCACCGTTTTAGCAGTTATAAACGTCGCACTGCTTTCAAAAGAACTTCGATTGATCTGTCGAACTCGGATTTTTTTCGCAACGAAACGTTGTCCTTCCCACGAAAGGTCAATATCGTGTTTTGCATAAGTCTCGATAATTGCCCCTCGAGAAACTTTGCTGCCAAATCCAAATGTAGCAACCACTCCCTCAACGGGTACGCCAATGTTGAGACTATCATCGCTCGTAGTCGTGTAATTTGAGGTTCCCTTGATTTCGCTGAAAACCTTGTTTGTTTGCTTGGTAATGACATCGGGTGATAGGTCGTCTTTATTGTAAGTTGCTGCCAGCTTGTTTTTGTCATATTCGGCAGATTGAGTGTCAAATTTGTTGTTGGCATACGATTTGATAAAGTCTTCAGCAACCGAATCCGTGAACGTTGCTGGGTCTTCGATGACATAATCAGCGCTTATTGCCGTTTGGATGCTTTCAGATAACGAACGGATGTCATCTCGATGCACATAGACATTTCCGCTCGCATCAGGCTTGATGCCTGATCCAGAGCCAAAAAGTTGAACATAGAAATTGGTGTTCTTGATATTTTTCAGTGAGATTCGGGTACTGTTGGTCAGGGCTGTATGACCTTTGAACGTGTAATTGTATTCAACGTTTTTTGTAATAGCAAAACTGGATGCGTTGGTCGCAATTTGCCGACTTGGACATGTAATTACAATGTCATAAGTTTCACTAGTTAATCCATTGACTTGGTAAAATTGAGCAGAAACACCACTTAAACTTGCGTCTTTTCCCAACCAACACTTTGGGTACGCGACAGCCAAATCCGGAATGCGAAACACCAACTGCCCAAGGTCGAGCGAGAATAGTTGTACTTCTTCCAGAGTATTAAATTTTCCACTCAAGACGTTGGCAATTTTCTTCACAGCCAAGTCTCGTGCGGCGTTTGGTAGGGTGACGACTGTTAAAGAAGCGCTCCAAAGATCGGAATCATCTTTGAGATTTGGATTAAAAGGATGGATGTCAATTTCGGGTTTACCGTCGGCTTTGGTACGAGGAATGAACATTGGTTCAAATCCGAATTTCCACTCACTTACTGGTTTTGAATTGTTTTCAGAGTCTGCCCAAATGGTACTAGTGATCCCCGAATAGGAAACAGCAGTCAAAAACTTAAAGGTGACTGCACCGATTTGAAGATCACCGTTATTAGACCCCACGCTCCCTTGTTGAGCACGTGAGCTAGATTGAATGAGCAATATACCTATTGCAACAATACTCAACATTACGATTGTGCTCATTGTTATTTTTTTCATATTGCCTCCATTTAACTTGGAAAGAAAGGTCAATTAAATATTTCGTCAACGTAGGTTCAAATCAAACAGTTATTGTAGAGTTTTCTGCTGATCTTTTTTAGTTGTTTGATCTTGGTCCGTTTGCTTGAATGCCTTGTGTTGTGGGATCGGCATCAAAGTTTGGAGTGCCGTATTTGCGTACTGCACTAAAGTAGATGTGAGCTTTTCCATTGCAAAGAGTTTGTAATACACCACTGGTCTGCTCCTTACAGAGCTGAAAGAGGTCGTTTTCAAAACGCTGATCCACTCCCAAGCGCGACATCATGCGAAAATCTACGGTGCCCGTCCTGATCGAGTCGTAAACAATCCCGCCTGAATATCCTGCATCGTGCATGTCACATGCGCGGGTTACTGTTACGATGATGACTTGCTTGGAGGTTGGATTTTCGATCCGAAACGAATCAGGAACCAAGCTAGAAAAACCCGCTCCTCCACAGCCATTCGAGTATGCTGTCGCCTTAAATGGGTTGCTCGTGGTGTTGCCCTGGAGGATATCGGCAAATACCAAACTGTTAATCAACAAATAACCCATGGTTAACGAGGCAGCAAGCGATAAGCGCAACATCTGGCGAAACACTATGACCATCATTCAAATCCTCCTTTCTTAATATTTTCATACTTGAGCTTTTTGTTTCTCGAGACCCGTTTTCATAGTTTCCCGTCATCTTGCTCATTGAACATCCACCAAACGTCGAAGTAAAATTCTCGGGTTTTTCTACTCAAAGCGGGAATAATCGTCATTCACTGGCTGATCTGGCTGATAGAACGAATTGCTTTCGCAAGGATGTTGGCAGCAAACCGAATATCTTCATTGGTGTGGTTTGGAGTGACCTGCAAACGAAAACGTGCTGCCCACGCCGACAAGCCAGAAACTCGATGTTATTGAGAATCAAACCACTCTCGAAGCACTGCCTGTACGCTTGCCGCGCAACAGGTTCCTCGCCGACCAGGACAAGCACGAGAGACCGTTATGAATCGCCTTTTGAAAGGGCGCGTTCGCTGATTTTGAGGTGGGCTGATCGTGCCAAACTTGCCAGGCGTTCGCGGGTGTGAAAAACCCATTCCTCAAGTTTCTTGCCAAGACCACCACAACACCCGTCGCAAAATCTCTCGAATACAACGCATTGGCTTCTATTCGCATTTGCCGTCGAAGCGCACGTACATCTCATGAATGTTGATCGTTGCCCCAGTTGCATCAATGCTAGCTGGGGTTGATTGATCAGGGAAGATGTTAAGGTAGAGAACGGACGTGCCTCCCTGGGCATAGTATAAGGTAAGGCTCTTTATTGCCTTCAGTAATTGCTTCGTCTGAGGAGAGAGAGTGGATGGAGTTGGTGACCACGTGGCGCTCAGGATCGCGTTGTTGCCGATGACCTGTTGAGGGATGGGCACAGAGGCGTATTCCTGTGAGAAATCCAGAGTACCTTGGAATGTAAAGTTGAAGTCCTTCGAGCAGATGCTTGGTGTTGTTGTTGCTTGAAGAGCAGTGACTTTCCCTTCCAGTGCGGTTACGGCAGTACCAAGGGCACTAAAATTCTGATTCACTGCGTTTGAACTGATGACGGTTCCACTTATAAATGTGTTTGGGATTGTTGCAGCCAAAGCAACCAAACCAAAGGAGCCGAGGGCAAAACCAAGAACGAGGTTTTTGAGGGTTTTTGTGTTCATCTGAGCATTCCTTTCGAGCAGCTTGAAACCGAGAGGCGGCGGATTGATCGTTTCACGATCCCCAAACAGCGCTGTCCCATTGACTGGTGTTGGTGTCCCAAGTACTGGTCGAAGATGGCGGCGGTGGCGGTGGAGGAGGCGGCAATATACAAGAAACCAAAAGGGTGACCAACACCAAAACCATAACCAAATGACGTTTCATACTGCCTCCTGAACCACCTGGTCTTACTGAAATCTAAAGTTCGCCGCGTGCACCGAACCATCGCTCAAGGTCACCACCATCTGACGGCAGGTGTCTTTCCAGCCTCTTAATGCGAACACCTCGAGCGCGTACACACCGCTCTTGAACGTCAGGCTTTCAACCCAGACTTCATTCGTGCGTCCCTGAACAACCAGGGTAGTGCAATTGATCTGAACCGAATTGACGATCCTGACCACGCGACGACCAAAATCCCCACCCAGACTAAACTTCAAGAAGAACGTGTTGCCAACCCGAACACTGTTCAACGCGGGTAGGTTCAGCACTGGTGAGAAGAAACCCGTGAAGTTGAATCCTGTCATGCCCGTGAACGAGACGCTCACCGTTGCGGGACTGGTCAAGTTCAGGGTTTGCGGGTTGGTTGTTCCGGTCAACGCACCAGAAAAGCCGCTGAAGGTAAAACCTGAATTCGGGGTGGCGGTGATCAAGATCGGTCCTGCATTGAAGAAACCTGAAGTGGGCGAGATACTGCCACCAGCACCAGCGGAGGTCGTCAACTGGTATTGCGTTTGAAAGTTCGCCGTGATCGTAACTGGACTCGAGGCTGCCGTCACACTGTGTGAAATCGCACCGCCATCGGACCAATTGAGCAGCACATACCGTGTGCCTGCGACCAGACTCTGCGGCGAGGTCGTGGAGACGCTGTGGGCGCTACCGGGGACCCATTGAAAGGTTCGTGCGGTGTTGTAACTGGTGCCGTCCACCGTGAAACTCAAGCCCGAGGGTGAGGTGGCAATCGTGGTGGCGACGATGGTTTGGGCAAAGCTCGCACTCACGCTCAGCGGACTCGTCAAATTCAAGGTTTGTGGGTTGGCCGTGCCAGTCAAAGCACCAGCAAAACCGCTGAAGCTGAAGCCCGAATTTGGACTTGCCGTCACGACAACCGGACCAGCGTTGTAAAACGCTGTGGCTGGCGTGATGCCTCCACCAGCGCCAGCCGAGGTCGTCAAGAGAAACTGCGTTTGAAAGCTCGCCGTGATCGTGGTTGGACTGGATGGTGCAGTGACGGTGTGCGATATGGCCCCACCGTCTGACCAGGCATTGAACACGTACTGCGTTCCGGCGACAAGGCTTTGCGGCGAGGTTGTCGAAACGCTATGCGAACTCCCTGGCAGCCAATCAAAGGTTTGGGTGCTGGTGTAGGTGGTTCCGTCTACGATGAAGTTGAGCCCGGCTGTTACCGTGTTGATCGTGGTTGCCACGGTGAGTTGATTGAAGGTCGCGTTGACCGATGCAGGACCGATCAAATTCAAGATTTGTGGACTGGTCGTCCCAGTCAGCGCCCCAGAAAAACCATTGAACGCGTAACCAGCATTGGCGGTCGCGCTGAGCACCACTGGACCCTCATCGTAAAAGCCTGTTGACGGTGAGACACTTCCACCCGCACCAGCCGAAGTCGTCAACTGATGCTGGGTTTTGAAGCCCGCCGTGATCGTGGCGGCGCTTGATGGGACGGTCACACTGTGCGAGATTGCGCCGCTGTCAGACCAGGAATTCAGGACGTATTGCGTGCCTGCGACCAGGCTTTGCGGCGAAGTTGTTGCAATCGTGTGTGTGCTGCCAGACAACCACTGAAAGGTGTGGCTGCTGGTGTAGGTTGTGCCATCGGCCGTGAAGCTGAGCCCAGCCGGTGAAGTGTTCACGGTGATCGGAACCTCGAGATCATCATTCACAATCGTGCCGAGACCTTGAGCATCGCCCACCGTCGCACCGGTCACGTTGCTGAGGTTGACCTTAAAGGTCTCGTCAGGCTCGACCAGCGTATCGCCGTTGACCTGCACGGTAAATGTGGCGCTCGAGCTTCCGGCCGGAATGGTTTGCGCGGTCAGTGCTTGCGTTGCGAAATCGCTCGTGCTATTCGCAGTGTCATCTTCGGTGGCAATGTCGAAGGTCACACCGCCAGCTCCGGCTGGAGTGCTGAGGTTGACGGTGAAGGTAAACGAGGTAGTACCAGTGTCGCCTTCGTTTTGAGAGACATCGGTGATGCCCATGACCACAACGAGGAGGTTCAACCCGCTCACATCCACTGGAGTGTTGCTGTTGGTATTGCTGCCATCCCCTAGCTCTCCACCGGCATCGTTTCGTCCCCAGCATTTGACCCCACCCATATTGGTCAAAGCGCAACTGTGGTACCCACCTGCAGTAATGGCAGTGACCCCGCTTGTCAACCTGCTCACATCCACTGGGGTGTTGCTGTCGGTGGTGCCGCCATCTCCTAGCTGGCCAAAGAAGTTTGAACCCCAGCACTTGACCCCACCAACGCTGGTCAGGGCACACGTTTGCTCATTGTTAGCACTGATGTCCGTGACCCCGCTTGTTAAACCGTTTACATCCACTGGAGTGTTGCTGTCAGTGGTGCTGCCATTCCCTAGCTGGCCCTCGAGGTTGCGACCCCAGCATTTGACCCCACCCGTGTTCGTCAGAGCGCAAGTGTGGTAGTAACCAGCGCTGATGGCCGTGACCCCGCTGGTCAACCCGTTCACATCCACAGGAGTGTTGCTATTGGTGGTGCCACCATCCCCCAACTGTCCAGAGAAGTTGGCACCCCAACATTTAACCCCACCAACACTGGTCAAGGCACAAGTGTGAGAATAACCAGCGCTGATGGCAATCACTTCACTGGTCAATCCGCCCGCATCCACAGGAGTGTTGCTGTTGGTGGTGCTGGCATCCCCTAGCTGGCCAAAAGGGTTCGAACCCCAACATTTGACCCCACCTGTGCTGGTCACAGCGCAAGTATGGTCAACACCGGCGCTGATAGCAGTAACCCCGCTTGTTAATCCGATTACATCCAAAGGAGTGTTGCTGTTGGTGGTGCTGCCATTCCCTAGCTGGCCATTGAGGTTGCGACCCCAGCATTTGACCGCACCTGCGCTGGTCAGAGCGCAAGTGTGGTTAGCACCAGCGCTGATGGCCGTGACCCCGCTTATCAAACCGCTTACATCTACCGGGACGTTGCTGCTGTAAGTATTGCTGCCGTCTCCTAACTCACCATTGCCGTTGAAGCCCCAGCATTTGACTCCACCGGCACTTGTCAAGGCACAAGAATGTATATTACCAGCGCTGATGGCTGGCTGGGTGCCCAGCGTCATCAGTTTGGGCTGGTTCAAGGTCTGGTTGGGCTTATCGGCTTGGACGGCTTGGGGTGTTGGAAGCTGGTTGCAGGCGCTCGCAATAACCGCGAGCATACAAACCAACAGGTAGTGGATTGCTTTCATCCGTGTCTCCTTTGCGTTTCGAACCTGAAAGTTGTCCGGCTGGTCAGACGGAATAAGTTCATGTTTCCCCCAAGAATTTACGGTTGACACGCGGTCAACCTCGAGTGGTTCCTTCCAAACGAAGTAATGGAAGTCTTTGAACGTGTTTGAACAGGCGTTTTGTCAATTGATGATTCCCTTCACGTGTTTTCTCTTCGTGAACACCCGAGGATTTAGCCATGCAAGAGAAGTTTTTTAGAATCGTCCGTTAGTCTGACAAACGAACATCCACTAAACGTCTATGCAAAAATGTGAGAGTTTTTCCACTCAAATAACCTGAGTGTCTTCTGCTCAATCTGTTCCATGATTATCATTTTGTAGCACTCACGATCCGACCAAAATCCGACCAGTATCCGACCAGCACCCCCAAACCTCTCAAGCAAAGCGCTAAACTCTCGAGAATGAGCTTGCACCTCGAGACACTTGGAGGGATTCGACTGGTTGGCGTTGAATTTCAACGACCGAAACCCTTGTTGTTGCTCGCATACCTGAGTCTCGAGGGTCCAAAACCACGGCGCGACCTCACGACCTTGTTCTTCTCGGACAGCGATCAACAGGCGGATGCCCTGTCCACCACCTTGCGTCGTTTGCGGGCGGTGAAGGTGATTGACGAGTCTGGCGGACGGGTCGCTGCAACCGTGAACTGTGATGCGAACCTCTTGCGGGAACATTTCGAGCAAGCTGATCTCGAGCGTGTCCTCGAGTTGTACTCGGGAGTGTTCGCCGCAGGGTTGAGCGGTCATCTTGGCACTGACCTCGAGGAGTGGGTCTTCCAAACCCGCGAGCGTTTAGCTGGTCTGGTTCGTTTGGCGCACCTCGAGCTGGGTGAACGTGCCCTCGAGCAAGGCGACACGCGACACGCGTTGAAACACGCCGAGGCTGCGACGCATGTGCCTGGTGCGAAAGAACCCGCTCAGACAAAAACAAAACGCTTAAAGCAGCTGCTCGAGCATTTGGGGAACAGTTCAGCAAACCTTGCTGGAACACCCAGAACGTCCAAGCTCCCCTTGTCGTTGACCTCGTTCGTCGGACGAAATCATGAAACGAAGCAGGTGCTCGAGATTCTGGCTGGCACGGCGGGCAGACTCATCACGATTCATGGTTCTGGTGGGGTTGGGAAATCCCGTTTCGCGCTCGAGGTTGCACGCTTGGCATTCGAGCATGATTCAAGCTGGCAGGGTGTTCACCTGGTTCAACTCGAGTTTCTCGAGAAACCCGATGGCTTGGCGGCTGCCATTGCACTTGCCTTGGATTTACCACCACCGGCTGGCAGTGACCCGTTTGCGGCACTCGCTTCAAGCATGGGTCACTCGAGACGGATGCTGGTGCTAGACAACTTCGAGCACCTGATTGCCGCCGCCTCAGCTTTGCCTCGCTTGTTGTCTGCCTGTTCGGGCTTGGCTTTGATCATTACTTCCCGCGAGCGTCTGAACTTGCGTGCCGAATGGGTGCTCGACCTTGAAGGCTTACCAATCGCACCGCACAACGCGACCCTCGAGGAGCAACGCGTTTCCCCTGCCGTGTTACTGTTCATGGATCGCGCCCGTCATGCCCGTGTCAACCTCGAGTTTGATGCAGACCATTTGCAAGACGCTGTTCACATCTGCGAACTCACAGACGGTTATCCGCTCGCGCTCGAGTTGGCTGCCGCATCACTTCGAATGGTGCCGCTCGCCGAACTTGCCCGCACCTTGAAGAGCACAGCGCTTGACCTCGAATCACCGCACCGTGATAACCCTGACCGTCATCGTAGTGTCCGTACCGTCTTCGAGCATTCATGGCAGCGACTGAGTGCCACCGAACAACACGGACTGGCTTGCCTCGCGTCGTTTCAAGGTGGCTTCACTCGAGAAGCAGCACTCGCCGTCGCCAGTGTGGACGGTCATGCACTCGAGGGTTTCGCGGATCGCTCGTTGGTGCAAGTTTCGCCGACTGGACGGTTTGGGTTTCATCCCTTGCTGCACAGTTTCTTGCGCTCAAAACTATCAGCAGACACAAAACTCGAGGAACACGCGCTCGAGCTTCACGCTTTGTACTTTGGCAACATCCTTCAATCGCTGAACGTGCAAGCCCACGGTGCGGCGGATGCTGGCGTGATGGATTACATGGCAAGCGAGGAGGGAAACCTGGTCGCGCTACTTCGGTATAGCCTGCAACACCAGCAGTTTGATACTTTGGCGAATCTGGCAGAACCTTTCTTGTGGTACATGCCACTCCGAGGACGTTTTGCCGAGGCGTTGCAACTCAATGTTGAGATTCTCGAGGGACTACCTGAAAACGACCCAGCAGCGAACGGCGCACTTGCCGCGTTCCTGACAAATGCCTCGTGGTTATACCGACTGGTTGGCGATCTCGAGCAAGCTGTCGCATTGGCACGCCAAGCGCTGCAATTGGTAGAAACGAGCGGCAATACCTTGCAACACATGCGCGTTCTTGATGGACTGGGGCAAGCACTTTTTCTTTCAGGTTCGTTTGACGCGGGCATTACCAAAGTTGGCAAAGCGCTCGAGATTGCCAGAAGTTATGGTGATGACACCCGTTTGTTACGGGCTTTGAGCAATCTTGGTGCTGGGTACACCACATCGGGCAACATGCAAAAAGCCACGCAGTTCTACACCGAAGCTCGAGCTTTATACGACACTGGACGTGTTCTGAAAGGCATGGATGTGGTTTGGTTGCTCTCGAATATCGGTTACCAAAACCTACTGATTGCCGAATTTGATGAGGTGATTGCCATCTGCGACGAAGCGCTGGGTGTGGCACGTGAGGCGCGATGTGATGGACAGATGACGCTCTTATGGGCGTTGACTGCTTTTGCTCGACTTGAACGTTATCTCGAAGGTCACGATCCAACTGATCTCGAGATTGCCAATTCAACTTGCGTTCACGCTGTCCCTGCGGCAAAACAGAGCGGTGAGAAGTTCTCAGGGGTGATGCTGCTTACCGTCGAAAGTCGCATCATGCTTGAGCATGGGAATACGTCACACGCTACCGAACTATTGCTCGAGGGGTTACAGATCGCACTTGAAAGTGGCAACCGCATTGCGTTTTTGTGGGCGTTGCCATACTACATCGAGGCATTGATCGCCTTGAGCAAGCTTGAAAAAGCGGCTGAACTTACAGGGTTTATTGCCGCCCAACCATCAAACGGCGTTTGGATGAAAGCTCGAGTGGCACGATTGGAAGTGACTCTCGAAACACGATTCGACGATCAGAAATTGTTTGAAGCTGGGAAATCTCGAGGTTCACTGCTGAGTTCTGAAAGTACGAAAGAGCGCTTGCTTGCCATGCTCGAGATTTCGGATAACCACGCGCCTTTTTTGAATCCTGAGATTGGTATCAAAAAACCTGATTCGTGGTGAAAATGAGAGCCACTGAAACAATTACTGTAGATTAGGTTGAGCGAAACCACTGTAAATTACAAAATCGCAAGTTGTTTTTTTGCGTTCAGGATATGATCACTACTACACGTTTCAAAGATCACAGACACCTGAACGCATAAACATGCACTCGAGGGACACTCAGACTTGAATGAGCTTCGGATTCCGCGTTTGATCGCGTTCCTATGAACTCCGAAGCCCGAAACACTTTTAACACCTTCCAAGCCCTTCTTGACCATAAAACGCACCTTCGGGCATGGTCGCTCATGCCAACCCGTGCAACCAAGAAAGCCTTCAAAAGCGCGGTTCATCACCTCCTCAAAGCCAACGGCAACCCCAGACCTCAACACTGCAAAACCACCAGTCCCAGCACCATCAGTCGATTCCATAACAAAACCCGTTGGGATACCCAAGTCTTAACTCGAGCCATGCAAGCCGTTGTTGTGAACATCATCATCAAATCGTACAAGCACACTCGAGGAGCGGGTCAAGTCATCAAAGCCCGATTGGATTTAACCACCCTCGAGAAAACAGGGAACTTCCCAAACCTTCCAATCACTGGCTTCAACGCTGTGAAAGGCTTGCACATCATTGTTTTGTACATCAGTGTAGGCAACCAGAGTTACCCGTTTCATTACGCGATCTGGAAAGGCAAAGGCAAAGCGACCTTGACGCAATTAGCCCTGGCTTTACTCAAAAAACTCGAGCGATCTTTACCTGAGCGTTTTAAGATTCGTGCTTTCACGGAACTGAGCCGTCGTGGTGCGATGGTCTTCCTCAACAAGTGTAGCGTGCCCGTTTGGGTGAGTTGGTTTAAGCTCGAGCTTCACGGTGGGGAATTTGAATGGCGTTACGTGGTCAGCACTAAAGTTGGTGATTGGTTGACGATTGTCACTTGGGGACGAGCGCGTTGGGCGATAGAGGGCTTTTTTAAGGTTATGAAAAGCAGGTTTGGTTTAGATCAGTTTGGGCAACGAACATTGCTTGGCACGATTCGGTTCTTACTCCTGTCTTTTCTAGCGTTTATGTTGACGAGTATCTCGAGGGTGGATCGAAGTATTTTACCCGACTGGCAAGCGTTGGCGCTCGAGTTGCGAAGATCGTTGTTCGCGCGGTTGGAGTGGGCTGTTGTGGAGCGGGAAATGTTTGAACTTGAACCTTATTTGCAGGCGACTATGCAAGATTATGCGTCTGGTACATAACTGCAAGAAATGAGGTATCTCGAGGTACAAAAAAATCAGCAATTGCTTGTTCTCCTCTCATCCCCCACCCTTCTCTCCCAGGAGAGAAGGGAGTCTTTATTGAATGTTCGAGGGACGAAAATTTGTGTTTTGAACCTTTTCAACCCTTAAAACTCGAGATTAAAACAGCTTTGATATAATCCTAGCTGTGCAATCAACCAAAACATTTCGTGAACGGGTGCTGGATGTGATCGCTAACATTCCAGAGGGGCGCGTCATGACTTACGGTCAACTTGCCGAAGTGGCAGGAATGCCGCGTCACGCTCGAGCCGTCGGTGACATCTTGCATGGGCTGTCGCTCGAGACTGACCTACCGTGGTGGAGGGTGATTAACTCGAGCGGCAAGATCAGCACCTACAAGGTTGGGACGGGCGAATTGCAACGGGGGTTGCTCGAGCGCGAAGCGGTGCAGTTTGATTCAAATGGCAAGCTGAAACTCGAGTTGTTCAGGTGGCAGATTGAAGTGATTGAGACCGAGCACTGAGTTTCATTCTTAACGCGCCTTGAGCAAATTAACCATAAAACCATCTAGCAATACCGCAAAATACTTTGTCTCACAAGATGTAAATCTTGTTCGGGGAGTTTTAAAGCAAAGATGAACGAAGGCAAGGTCATTGACCTTGAATACCACTATGCCCTACAATTATTGCAAAACTCATTCTTTTGTTATTTCGCAGTTTTGAACGAGCCTCGCAACAAAGGAAATTTCAATTAGGGTCGTAGTAAAACAACCCGAAATACAGGTTGCCGAAACCACCATCAAAGTTTGGAATTAAGCGTCGTTTAAGGGGAAAACCATGACTCGAATCATCGTTTGTCTTGCATTTCTCAGTCTAGCCCTAACTGCCTGCCAGCAAGCACAGAATGGCAGTGACTCGAAGCCAAATCGCATACTGGGTCGTGTTGAACTGAGGATTGACAATCAAAGCGATGCTAGGGCAAATCGCCCAGCCGCGATTGTCGTATCTCGAGCGTCAACTCGAGGTCTTCCTGACAATTCAGTGGTTATTTCTCGCACTGCCAACGGCACTTTTGACAGCACCGATGGCTTTCGCTATATGTTTGGTGTGTTTGATGTCACAAATTCTACTGAACAGCCTTTTCAGAACTTAACCCTACATGCGTTCGTTGAGGCATCCCAAAGTCTTGGTCAAACTGCCTTCAAAACACTGAACAATTTTGGAGGTACTCCAATCACCAACACCCAAATCGCTCATAACGTGCAGCCTACACATGGCATGACAATGAACGGCATAGAGATTCAAGTTGATCCAAACAGAGCTGACTTGCAAGCAGTCTTATCCAGTGAAAGTCAAGCGGTTGAGAACGCGGCTCGAGCAGGTGGGACAATCCAAGCAAACGATCATGTTCTTCAATATGCTTTTGTCGTTCGCAACAAGAACGGTGGACGAATCCTCGCACCACACCAAACGGGTACAGTGACCATTGCCGTAAAATTGCCAAAAGTGGTTGACGACCAGCTTAACCCGACAACAATGGTTTTCACCGCCGTACTCGAAGATCAAAGTGTGACTCGAGTGACCCGCAGTCCAGAAGAAACAACGGCGCAAGCGGAAGCGAGAGCCATC
Organism: Deinococcales bacterium; assembly: GCA_043730305.1. Taxonomy (GTDB): domain Bacteria; phylum Deinococcota; class Deinococci; order Deinococcales; family JAAFIG01; genus JANXTZ01. The sequence continues at coordinate 25,187 of JAYTKL010000400.1, forward strand.
TCCATTGGGGCTTCTGAAGTTGCCTTGATTGGCTCAGATACCGATACGGTCAGTCCTCCACGCACGACTGTTCGACTGCTTGACCTTGAAACGGCAGCCACACCGCTTTGTCTGCTGGCTCGCACCCCAAATTCAATCAGTGGTTTGACCGTCAGCACCCCACAAACCAGCCTTTTGAGTGGAGAAAGCGTAACGATCAGCGCAAACGTTGACGGTGGGATTGCCTGCAATTCTGGTCTTCACTGGGAGGTGGTCGGAGAGGGAACACTCTCACAAACCAGTGGTGGAACAACCGTCTATACCGCCCCTATCGTTACGAGCACTCGGAGCGCCCAGGTGGTCGCAGAATCAACGGCTGACTTTAGACACACGGTCTGGAACAGAATTGACATCAAGCCGCGCCCAATTACAGTCCTTGCCTTGCCATCAACCATCGAAATTTCTGGTGGACAATCCATCAACCTGAGCGCCACAGCGATTGATGCGGTAAATCCCAATTTGATTTGGCAACTGGTAACAGGCTCTGGAGTCCTGACACCCAACGATGCCACTGGCGCGAGCGCACAATTCACTGCCCCTGATGTCAGTGCCAACACCACCATGACCGTACAAGTCACCTCGGAGCAAGACCCCACGAAGACCGCTTTGGTCACGATTGGCGTTAAAGCCAAGACCAGCATCACGGGCATCACCCTGCAAGCGCCAAGTGTAATAGACGGTGACGATAACGTCTCCATCTCGGCAACCTTGACTGGCACTGGTCCATTCAATTCAAACGCCGTTTTCTCGAGTCCAATCGGTACTTTTAACACCAACCTTGCGCCCAACGGTCAAGCTGTTCGCTGGCAAGCCCCCGATGTTGCCTCCGATCAGTACGTCACCATTACCGCAGTCTCTCAACAAGATCCAAGCAAAACCAAAAGCTTTGCCGTCTTTGTTCGTGCTCAACCGCAGATTCTCGAGCTTTCCGCCGAAACCTTTGGGGGCAACGCCAACGGTGTACGGGTGCGGTCATTTGTGAGGCATTATGACAACCGTCAATTGCGCTGCAACTTCCGAGACGAACAAGGACTGACTTGGAAAGAACAAGATTGCGATGGTGGAACCGTTTTTGAGATTAGCTCGATGTATGACCCAAACAAAAAATTTGTCCTTGGCAGTCAATACAAAATGCACGTGACCGTGTTTGTCCCTGGTGGTGCAAACATCGAACGCAACCTCTTGTTTATTCCTGGGGCAGCCCAAAAAACGTTTGGCACAAATGCAGACTGGCCACCAAACACGCCACGCATCCTCAGTGTTCGCCCATCCACTTTTGACAACAGCACCGCCGTTCGTTTCCAACTCTCGGTGTCCGTGCCACCTGGCTATTCTTCGGTGGTTTGTCGAATCCTGGACGATTCCAACGGTGTGCAAGTTGGTCCGAGCTTCCCAACAACATTTGGTACGACCCAAGACATCAGCTTTCCACGCATGGGCGGGTTTATTGTCAAAGTCATCTGCGAAATTCCAGGCGGTGCAGGCGATTTTGTCAAGAGCGCCTTTGTGGTCGGCGAGGACGGCGGCGGCACACCCCGTTTGCGCCTGACCGCACCCAGCCCAGTCAAACGCAACGAGACCTACAATTACACCTACTCCGTCGGCATACCGGCTGGCGTCAGTGTTGTTGGCAATTGCACCCTGGATGTTGACTCCAAAAACGGGGCTGAATACACCAACATCAACCCCAATGGCACAACTTGGTCTCACACTTGGTCGTCGGTGCAACCATTGGGAGATTACACCAGCAAACTGAGTTGTCCACTCTCAGATGGTCGCACAGCCTCGGCATCAACGGTGGTAACGCTTGTGGATGGTGCTGGGTCTGGCGGCGGTACACCAAGTTCAAATAAAGCACCAATTATCTCGAGCTTCACCGCCACGCCCTCGAGTGGCACAGCTCCCATAACAGTAAACCTTGCTTGGACAGTCCGTGACCCTGATAATGATGCCTTGACTTGCATCTTAGACGCGAACGGTGACGGCATACCCGATCAAACAATCAATAACTGCACGACAGGATCGTTTTCCCAAACATTTTCGAGTAACGGAACGTACAACGCAAAGTTGCAAGTGGTGGACGGGCGAGGTGGAGTGGCGAATGGAACTCGAGTGCTGGGTTTTGGTCTAACCTCAGGAAATCATGCACCAACAGTGGTTTTGTTTGATCCATATCCTCGAACAACTACTGCTCCACGTAATGTTGACCTATATGTCAACACGCGATTTTCTGTAAGTGTATATGATGCTGATTCAGCAGATCAAGATTCATTGAGGTGTGAGATTTCGACCGGAGTGTCAAATTGGTCAGTACCTTGTGCGGCACTTCAGACACGGTCTTTCTTGTATGGATATAGGGTTCTCAGAAACGGTACTGATTTATCTTTACCTGTTTCGCTCACAGTCACTGATCAACATGGTGCATCAGTTACAACGCCAAATATTTACTTGAATTATTATCACAATGATTCTGTTACTTTCCAACCTGTCGCAGATGCAGTCGAGTGTTTTGCTACAACAATAACAATTTCTGCAATCAAAACTGTATGGGCAGTACCATCTGCAATTGTGACACTTATGGAAGGGCTACCAGAATTCTGGGAATATAAGAATCTAACGGACATAAATTTATCTAACTCAACTGAGGAATTATCCGCTGCAACAGAATTAATTCAGGAGGCAGTAAAAGCGTATAACAGTGGAAAACCTCTAGAAGATCAATTACGCTTAGGATTTCTTACGAAATTTGCAGCATCCAAGATTGGTAAGGGTGTCGCAAATATATTTAAATACGGAGGACTGGCAGTTGAAACAGCATCTGCGGTGCCAGATTTTGCAAGTTGCCTTGCTCGTAAGGGTATTTGAATTTATGGGTGATCTCAGAAACGCGAATTTTCAATTTAATCCGTTCTGTATACCAAAATCTTCAATAAGCAAAGTCCAAATCTTAGCTCAAATCACTCAAATTTTATGAGCACAAGCCTTCTCTTATTTCACTCGGACGTTAGAGCCTGGTAAGCACCCGATCTAACTTCTTTCCAATTGATAAACACCCAGAAAAAACCAATTTCAGGTTTTGAATCTCGAGATTTAAAACAAAATCTCGAGATTCAAAACAGCATAAGTCAAACTCGAGTGTGAAGCACAGAGGAAATCAATTTGAAAAATCGAAAAGAATGAACCTTGAAGACAGCAAATCTGTCTTCAATCTCTCGAGCCACTTTTAATCCAGTGGTTTCCAGTCGCGCAAAGCTCGGACAAAGGCTTTGACGGCTGGCGTGACCGACTTGGCTCGAGGGGTCATGACACCCAAACGACGCTTAAGCGGGTTAGGCAGTGAAAAACTGGTCACGCCTCTGGGCAGTGGATGTACGGCAAGGGCTGGCATGATGCTAAAGCCCAAACCGTGATTGACCATTGAAACGATCACGCTGTCGTTGCCAACTGTAAACGCTGACTCGAGTTCGTGTCCAACAGCTTTCAAATGGGTTTCAATTCTGATGCCACAGGAACTCTGGCAGTGGATATACGGCTTGGTCTGAATCTCCGCCCAGTCTGGCGCAAGCCTGCGCCCATCATCTTTCCAGAGCAGCACGTACTCGTCTTGGGCAATTTCCCACTCGAGAATTTCTGAGGGCGCAGGTGCTCCAAGCGTGACCAGACCAATGTCCGCAACGCCTTCCAGCAATTTTGTCGGGATAAGATCGTCTTCGCTGTCAAAGTCGAGCACTTCAAATTGCACGCCAGGGTGAATCAAGCCAAATTGCCCAATCACGCCAGGTAAAACGTGCGAACCCAGACTTTGAATCGTGGCAATTTTCAGCATGACTTTCAAACCGTCCCGCTCGAGTTGTGCCTCTTGCTCAAGGGCTTCGATGGCACTCAAAGCAGTTCTGGCGTGTTCGAGGATTTTTGTTCCAAACAATGTGGGTTTCGCGCCTTGGCGTCCTCGTTCGAGAACCCGTTTTCCAAGAGTATGCTCGAGTTCGACAATGGCGTGTGACAGCGTGGATTGTGATTGATTGAGTTCCAGGGCAGCCTCGGAATAACTGCCCGTTTCGCAGATTTTTAAGAGTGTCCTGAGTTGTGAAAGGGTGACTCGAGCATCGCTTAAAATCATGGTTTCATCATTAAACACCAACTTTGAAACTTCTATCGAATTCTTGCATACATGCTGCCTTCCACCGCCCGAAAATCAATTGTTGTTATTGACACTCGAGCCTAAACTTTATTCAAGAAAGCGAGGCAGGAAAATGATCGCAATACAAAACGTCTATCTCGAGGTGGTTGGTGAGGCAAACGAGGCAGCCTTCAAAAATGTTTTTGGAAACCTTGAAGCTCGAGTTTTACCCTATGCCAGACTTGGAGATTTTACCTTGCAGGTTTCGATTTGTGCCGATGCCATCAAGCAACTGGTATTTAAAGATGTGAAAATGCAACTCGAGAAACTTGGCTTTACGGTGCTCGGGGCGCATTAGCCTAAAAATTCATCTGTTCTCAGTTTTGGCACGTACACTGTTTCAGTGAAGTTCCGCCGCCGTCATTTGCGTCAACTCGAGCGTTTTACTCGCGCTCGAGTTGTGCCTTTGATGTTGGCGGTGCTTGTTGCATGGTTGGGCACAAATGCGTTTCTCGAGTCGGCTGCAATGCAAGTCATGCACCATCACACATGCGTTGAACTCTTAACAAAAGCAGACTCAAAAAACTCGAGCGAGACAAATCAATTCCATGAACACTGCCAGTTTTGTTTTGCACCTGCGCTAGCTTCTGGCGTTCCAAATAAGTTCCGCATCTCGCGTTTGACAGTCACTGAAATCCTGAAACTCGAGCCTCGTTTTCAGGTTGTTTTCAATCGTTTCGACCATGAGCTTGCCGCTCCTCGAGCGCCACCAGTTCAAACTTTTTCGGTTTGAAATTTGGTTTTTGGCGTTCTGTCTCGAGTGTTACTCGAGGTCTTTTGAGGAGTGTTATGAAAAAAAGTGTTTTGATGATCCTGAGTATCAGCTTGGTTTTTGTTGGTATTGCATTCGCGCATTCCAAAGTTAAAAAATCCACTCCCAAAGAAGGCGAGATTGTGAAAATCATGCCCAAAACCGTCAAGCTCGAGTTTAATGAGGGGCTGGTGACCCAATTCAGCACGTTTAAAGTCTACAAAATGACCACAAAATCTAAAGACAGTGAAAAACTCGAGGCTGAAGCTGAGGCGCTGGCTTCAAGACTGACCATGAAAAAAGGTGATGAAAACGCTCGAGCCGACACTGGTTTTAAAGGCGCGGCGGCAGAAACCACCAAAGTCACGGTGAGCCTGAAAACAGGCTTAAAACCTGGCGTTTACGTGGTGATGTGGCGCTTGCTCGGCACGGACACGCACGCGGTTTCGGACAATTTGTGGTTTCAATATAAACCCTGAGACATTTCTGAAACTTTAACCTTATGCTGAATTGGACACGATGAACAACGATTATCTGCCACTGGTCTTCCGCCTCGCCTTTTTTGTCGGGGCGGTCTGTCTGATTGGCTCAAGCAGCTATCAACGTTATCTCTCCCCTGCTGCGCCCTCGAGATTGATGCGCATTGTGCATCATGCTGGTGCGGTGTTGCTGATTGCCGCCAGTTTGCTCGAAGTTGGCGTGACTGCTTACAGGGCGCTATTGGAGTTAAATCCGTATTTGTACGGCGCGTACATGACCACCTCGAGACACGGACGGGCAACCTTGGCGCGGGTGGCGATGGCGGCGGCGTTGTGGTGGGTGGGTTTGGTCGCGCAAAAAGAATGGTTTGAATTTGGCAAGTTGAACGGCAAGTTGCTCGATCAAATTGCTCATGGTTTGTTGTGTGTCGCAATTTTGGTCACGATCAGTTTCACCTCTCATGCGGGCGCTCGAGCCGAGGTGCTGCCGATTTTTGCCGATGTGATTCATTTGGCTGCCATGACCGCCTGGGTCAGTGCGGTGGCGTTCACCGCTTTTAACTTGCTTCCCAAAGCGCCACAAGACACCCTGACTTTACTCGAGCGCGTCTCGAGCGTTGGGCTTGGCACGGTGATTGCGCTGACCTTGACTGGGCTTTACACGGGTTTGATTCGTTTGTGGGACCCAGAATTGCTGGTCGAAACCCAGTACGGGCAGGCGTTGGTGTTCAAACTGGCAGTGGTTGCCGTGATCGTTGCTTTGGCGGCAATCAACCGTTTTGTCATGATGCCTCAAATGAAAGCCAAGCCTAATAATTCTAACTTCACAAGATTCTGGGGCATTTTAAGGCTCGAGACGGCATTGCTGGGATTTGTCATGCTTGCCTCGAGCAATTTGTCCACGATTTCACCACCCGAACGCGGCGTGCAACTTGCCGCAACCCAAAGTTTTAATCAACGCATTGCACCTTGGACACTGAAAGGCACCGCCACACCAACCGTCATTGGCGGGGTCAAGCTCGAGTTTGAAATCCTTGGCGATAAGGGTTTTCAACTTTCACCAGATGCCAGAATTGATGCCTCGCTCGAGTCCACCAGCCACACCATGACCCCAGATGTCATGAAGGTTGAGCGATCAAGCGACGGGGAATACCATACAAAAGGCATTTTTGGCATGACTGGGACGCATTTGGTGATTCTCAAATGGTCCGGAGCTAAAGCCGAAATCAGACTCGAAGCAAAATAAACTCGAGCCAACAGGAGTTTTTATGCGTGTACACCCATTTGTTTTTCTTTGTGCGATTGCTGCTTTCAGTGTTTTGATTGCCACACCTGTCTCGGGGCAGCAGGGCGTCAATTTGACTGTCTTTGCCACCTCGAGTTTGACCGATTCTTTTAGCGAAATCGGCAAGGCGTTCGATATCAAAACGGGCAGCAAAACCAACTTTCAATTTGCAGGGTCGCAGATCTTGCGCACCCAACTCGAGAATGGCGCGAAAGCCGACGTGTATGCCAGCGCCAACAGCGCCCAGTTTGATCCGCTCATCAAAGCTGGTTTGATCGCTGGCGGTGTCGCTTTTACCAAAAACCGTTTGGTGGTGATCGTGCCAAAAAAGGGCAAGGGGAATGTCAAAACGCTGTCTGACCTTGCCAAACCTGGCGTCAAGCTGGTGATTGCCGACAAAACAGTTCCTGTTGGAGCGTACAGCCGTCAAATCCTCGAGACCCTTGGAAAATCAGATCAATTTGGTGCAGATTACACCGCTCGAGTTCTCAAAAACGTCGTCTCCGAAGAAACCAACGTCCGTCAGGTGGCGTTAAAAGTTCAATTGGGCGAGGCAGATGCGGGCATGGTCTACACCACCGATGTCACCCCAAACCTCGCCCCCAACGTGATTCAAATTGCCATACCGACACGGTACAACGTGATCGCCAAATATTTGATTGGCGTCTTGAAAAACTCGAGCAACCCAGACGCTGCGAGAGCATTCACCGATTTTGTGCTCTCAAAAGACGGGCAAAAGATTCTGGGCAAATGGGGGTTTTTGTCGATCAGCAAAAGCAAACTCCCCTAAATCCCGCAATTGCTTTCAGACCTCGCGCTTGAAGCTCGGGCAATCAATGGCATGATAAGAGCGCGTGAGTTCCAAGAAGCCAAAACCATCCGTCTCCAATCCGCTGCCAGTGCTGCCCATCGTGGCAAGCCTGGTGCTGATCGCTTTCTTGTTGTTACCAACCTTGGTGGTGCTCGAGCGCGGCGTGGGTGCGGGGTTTGCTGGGGCGTGGCTGAATCCAGTCGTGCTCGAGGCGTTGCGCGTCAGTTTGGTGACGACGGCTATCACGTTGAGTTTGACCGTGGTGTTTGGTACGCCGGTGGCGTATTTGCTGGCACGTTACCGCTTTGTTGGTCACACCCTGCTCGATACGCTGCTTGACCTGCCAATCGTCTTGCCGCCCGTGGTGGCTGGCGTGGGTTTGCTGCTGACCTTTGGGCGTCAAGGTTTACTGGGTGCACCACTCGAGATGGCAGGCATCTCGTTGGCGTTCAGCCCTGCCGCCGTGGTCATGGCACAACTTTTTGCCAGCGCACCATTCTTTATTCGGGCGGCGAAGGCTGGGTTTATGGCGGTAGACCGTGACATTGAAGACGCGGCACGCATCGACGGCGCTTCCAACCTTCAAGTTTTTAGGTTTATCACCTGGAAGCTGTCTTTTGCCTTTTTGCTCGAGGGTCTGGTGCTGACCTGGGCAAGGGCTTTGGGCGAGTTTGGCGCGACCATCTTGTTTGCAGGATCACTCATCGGCAGCACCCGCACGATCACCCTTTCGATTTATGCGGCACTCGAGAGTGATTTGAATCCCGCCCTGGTCTTGTCGGCGGTGATGGTCTTTGTGGCTTTTGGCTTGTTGTTTGTGGTGCGGGTGCTGACCAAAAATCGCAACCTTTAAACGCTTGAAGCGGTAACTCATCACGCTCGAGGCAGTAACCCATCACGCTCGAGGCAGTAATCTTTAGGCTTGAGCTTCGGGTTGTTCGGTTTCGCTGGTGTTATCGGCAGCAAAATCATTGGCGACAATTTCATCATTGCCGACCAGCACAGGCAATTCGGTTGGTGCGGGTTGCAAGAGTTGCGCCAGCACGCTTTCACGGTCACGAATGGTCGCATGAACCCGCTCGAGTTCGCGCACGATTGGCTCCAGGGCGCTCGAGTCGTTGCGTCCAAAATAGTAACTGCGCCCAAGGCGTGCAAACAGCACGTCGCGTTCGCGGTTGAGGTTGAGAATATCAAGCCGTACACGGGCAACTCGAGCACCCAATTCGCCTTTTTCTTTGGCAAATTCGTAGCCTTTGGATAAATTCTTTTTGAGGTTGTCTAACAGTCCCATTTGGGTTTCTCCTCGGGAATTGATTGAGTCTCAGAAATTCCCATCACTATGGTACGCGGTAGTGACTTACAAAAAACTAACAAACCGTTTGGCTCGAATTCTATACTTTTAAAGCGATCACAGGCACGAGCATTTCGGCACTCGACCAGCCGCCGTGCGCCCCGAGCAAGGTCGAGGCGGTCTTGCGACCGCCAAACGTCCAATTAAATTGAATGCCGTCGTGTGCCACAGCGATCAGATCACCAATTCGAGATCGAAACGTCTCGAGTTCGGGCTTTCCACCAAACAAACCCGTGTCCCAGGCATCCTGGCTACGCATGGTTTGCGCGTACGGTTTTAAATATTCCTCGAGTTCTTCGATCATCCCGTCCTGCACCCGAAAATACCTCGAGAGTCGCTCACCTGCGGGCGCACCGCGCAACGTGCTGCGCAGAATTTTGTCACGCTCGAGATGCACCACTTTTTTCGGGTCAAGGTCGCGCTGCCCATGATCGGCGGTCAAGATAAACAGTGTTTTGCCGTCTCTGGGAAGCGTTTTTAAGAGTCTTGCCACGCACAAATCGAGAGCCGCCACCTCGTCGCTGGCGTGTTTGCTGCCAGGTCCGTGCTTGTGACAGACCGTGTCGTAATCGGGGTAATAGGCGCAAATGTACTGCGGCGCGTCCAGTTTCGGGTAACTCGAGATAAGGCTTGGAATCGTGTTCGGGCTGAAATAACCACCCTGAAACGCGCCCTGCCAGTACCAGTCGTTCAAAAATGATCCCTTGTAAGCCCCTGGTTGCGCGGCAAAACATTGCACGCCCAGCTTCTCGAGCCGTGCGGTCAGGCTGATATGGCTTTTTAAGAATTCAGGGTTTTCAAGTTGGGTGCTGGTCTCGAGGTTTGCCAGGGCAATCATGTCAGTTACGGCGTTCACTTCCTCGAGCCAGAGCGTGTACCCGAGCCAACCGGTTTTGGCGGGCGGTGCCGCCATGTGAATGCTGGTCACGGCGCTCATGGTGGTGCTGGGAAAAACACTGGTGATGGTGGTTGACACGGTATCTTGCCCAAGTAAAGTTTTGAGGTTTGGCGCGTCGCCGTCCGCCATGTGCCGCTCGAGTTGCCCCTGTCCCAAACCGTCGGCGATGAACAGCACCACGCGTTCCATGCCTTCAAAGGGCAGTGAATGTTTTAACGGCGCATAACCCGTCTTCAAACCGAAATGCGCGGCAATGCTCGATGACAGATTAAGGATACTGCCGTCGTTGTAATCTGGAAGAACTTTGGTCAAAAAAACCTTTCAAAAATCAATTGCAAAAGTGTACCCCAGTCTCTGGAATTTAGAGTCATGAGGGTTAAAACCGCCTTGTACAACACCACAAAACGTCTCGTGGCGGTTGGCGTTCCCAGTCCAGATTCCGACGCCAGTTGGTTGCTCGAGGTGGTCATGAATGCCAGTTATTCGGATTTGTTCTTGATGTCGGAACAAGTTTTAACTCCAATTCAACTCGAGCAACTTGAAGGCTTTGTGATACGGCGTGAGGCTCGAGAACCTTTGCAATGGATCATTGGTTTCACCGAATTTTATGGTTTGAAAATCGAGACTCGAGTTGGTGTGTTGATTCCGCGTCCAGAGACCGAAAGATTGGTTGAATTGGTGCTCGAGGATTTGCCAAACGCACCCGCCAAGGTGGTGGACATTGGCACTGGAACGGGCGCGATTGCCCTGGCGCTGAAAGCCGAACGTCCAAAACTCGAGATTCTGGCAACCGACATCAACGTAAAAGCGCTCGAATTGACCCGCAAAAACGCTTTAACTTTAAAACTGAAACTTGAAACCGTTCAAACCTCGATTTTGGACGGAATTGATCGAATGTTCGACGCGATTGTTTCCAACCCACCGTACTTGCCAGCCAGCGACGATGGCAAGCTGGATATCGAAGTGCAACTCGAGCCTTCAGAAGCTCTGTTTGGCGGCACTGACGGTTTGAGTCTGGCTCGGATGATCGTGAATGCGGCTCGAGAAACACTGAACGACGGTGGTTTATTGGCGCTCGAACTCGACCCGCGAAATGCCGCGACACTGGCAAGAGAACTCGAGCTTTCAATCTGGCAAGACGTGAGGCTCGAGGCTGATTTGGTCGGACGTGAACGGTTTGTGCTGGCACGCCGTAAGCTAAGGCATGAGTGATTTACTTCCCGCAATTGCCTTAGACGTTGGGACTGCCCGAATTGGCTTCGCCGCCAGCGACACCCAGGGGCGTTTCGCCTTCCCCAAGGGCTACCATACCTGCGTCTCGCTCGAGCAAGATGTCCAGGCAATCAAAGATTTTATGAACGCCGAAAACGCTAAAGCGGTGATTGTGGGCTTGCCACTGCGCACCGACGGCGCAGATTCGCCGCAAACCCTGAAAGTCCGCAGTTTTGCGGCTTCGCTCCAGGCTGCGGGTTTAAACGTGATCCTGCAAGACGAACGCTTCTCGACCCGTATCGCCACACAATCCTTATTGGCAGGCAGCAGCCGCAAAAAACGCCAGGAAAAAGGACGCACCGATGAAGCCAGCGCGATCAGCATTTTGGAAACCTGGCTCGAGAAACAACGCATCAAAAGTGCTTTACAAAACCTTTAAGTTGTGATCTTGAATCCAGTGCATTTTGAAGCCCTAACGTAGCGTGACTGAGCATCACAAATCTGGGGCATTCAACCCGTGCAAATTCAAAGAAAGCAGTAAAATAACCCATGTCAGAACCTCGAGCTTTCAACCATCAACGTCTTTGCGTTACCTCGCAAGCCGTTTTCAGTTTCCAAACCGTCAAGTAAGGAGTCCTTGTGAAGCGTTTTCCTCCCGTCAACATCTGGTTGATCGTGCTGGCACTGATTATGGTTGGGGTTTTAATTTCGATCAATGTACCACGCAGCAACGTTGACCCAATCAACTTTTCGGTTTTCATTGATTCGGTCAGCAAAAACGAAGTCAAGAGCGTTCGCATCAACACCGAGGGCGCAAACGTGATTTTGAACGGCGAAATGCAGGATGGTAAAAAATTCAGCACCGCCACCACCATCACCGACGATTGGAGCAGCCCAAGCTTCTTAAAAGACAAAGGCATCAAAAGCGTTGATGTGGACAACGGACAAGGCATGAACTGGCTCAATATTGTCTTCAACCTGCTTCCCATTGTGGCAATGGTCGGTCTGATGTGGTTTTTGTTGCGCGGAATGCGCGGCGGTCAGGACGGCGCCATGAGTTTTGCCAAATCCAAAGCCAGAATCGTTCCAGAAGGCGCTCCCAAAACCACTTTTAAGGACGTGGCGGGTTGCGACGAAGCCAAAGAAGAGCTTTCTGAAATCGTGGATTTTCTGAAGAACCCCGCCCGTTTTCACGACATCGGCGCGAGAATCCCT
>JAYTKL010000401.1:0-3517 GCA_043730305.1 Deinococcales bacterium
CTCGAGTTTACTGGTTGCGTCTCTTTCGGGTAGTATGCAATTCGTCAACAACGTTGAGCACGGGAATATTCATGATCGTGAATAATGTCCGCGTGTCAACATGCACTCGAGTCGTGCCACACGGATTGTCATTGACCAGCCCGACCCTGGGGTTGTCAAGAATGAGCAGTCTCGTCAGGGTATCCTCAGTTTCAGCCTTTAAGGTAACGATAACATGATCTTCAAGGAGGATTTATGCAAAAAATAGTAGTTTTAATCGGTATTGGCGTCCTTTTGGCAAGCTGCAACCAACAACTCCCAGCCCTGCAACCGGGCACGCTGACCAAAGAAAATGCCCTGGCGTTTAAATCCAGCAGTGCCGAACAAGGCAGCGATCAACTCTCGAGCGCGATGCTGAGCCTTGCTGGAACGAGCGTGATTGGCGAAGCCGATTTTGACTTGCCATCGGGTCATCTTGCCAAATGCGAACTGCCAGCCACAGGCAACGATTTAAGCGACATTGACCTCGATAAAATTCCAGTCAAAAACGTCAGATCATTCATTTGCGCCTTCTCGAGCACGATAGGATCAGTCACCAACAGCGCCAGCGTCACAGGCAGCAGTTCACTCGAGGACAAAAACGACAATGATGCCAACGCGGGTTTCAAGTACGCCACCACCCTCGCGTTTGACCTGAATTGGAACGGTAAAAAGTTAAACACCAGTGCCAACATTGGTTTGGACATCACGCCCAACGCTGGCAAGTATACGATTCTCGAGAAGTCCAGATTCGTCAAAAACCTCAAGGAACTCAGCAGCGACTCGAGCATCGAATTGACGCCCGATGACGCCACAAAACCGTTCAAGGGTGGGGTGATCAATTTCACTGGTACACAAACCTTGAAAGACGGCACGAATACCTTGCTGGTCAACTCGAGCGGGCAAGGTTTGCATTTTGGGAAAAGCTGCAAACGCGGTTTTGACGCGGGCAAGATCACATTGACCGACGGCACGAACACGCTCGAGGTGACGTTCATAAAATGTCGCAAGTTCACTGCGGTTTACAACGGGCAACCACTTGACGATTAAGACACAAAGTCTTAGCCAAAATAAACCCTCGAGGCACGTGAAATGTGTCTCGAGGGTTTTCACGAATTCTTGAGGGTAGGGTGCGCTTCTTGACCCTTACAGCAGCACCTGTCGGGCTTGGGTCGCCTCGCGCACCGTCGTTTAAGTGCTGGTGCGCAAGGCGCACCCTACTGGAACGTCCAGCTTATTGTGGCAGGTATCTCGAGCTTCAAAACGTGTGCCGAACGAAAATCTTACCCATCAAATTAAGGCAGACGCGCTACTACTTTTGACTTACTGTTTGACAACCTCGAGCACGGTCTTGACGACGTTATCCACGTTAAATCCAAGTTTTTCAAAGACCTCGGCGTCGGGCGCACTCGCACCGAAACGATCCAAAGTCACGGTTTTGCCGTCCAAGCCGATATAACGCTCCCAACCGAAGCTTGCGGCGGCTTCAATACCAACTCGAGCGCGAATGCTGGAGGGCAGCACGCTTTCGCGGTACGCGAGCGGTTGCGCATCAAAAATTTCCCAACAAGGCAGCGCCACAACTCGAGCGTTCACGTTTTGCTCGAGGAGTTTGGCTTGCGTGTCCATTGCCAGCCCAACTTCTGAACCCGTGGCAATCAAGATCACGTCTGGTGTACCGCTCGAGTCTTGAACGATGTAACCGCCTTTCAGCGTTCCCTCCCAGTTCGGCATTAACACTGGCAGGTCCTGCCTAGAGAGCACCAACGCCGTCGGTCCATCGGTGCGCTCGAGCGCGAGCTTCCAGGCGACACTGGTTTCGTTGGCATCGCTCGGACGGATCACATTCAAGAACGGAATGGCACGCAAGCCTGCCAAATGTTCGACGGGTTGGTGCGTTGGACCGTCCGTGCCAACGCCAATGCTGTCGTGCGTGAACACGTAAATCACTGGTAGACCCATTAAACTCGAGAGGCGAATACTGTTTTTCATGTAATCGGAAAAGGTGAAAAACGTGGAGACAAACGGACGCAAACCCGTGCGAACCAAACCGTTGGCAATGGCTGCCATCGCGTGCTCACGGACGCCGTAATGAATGTTGCGCCCCGCAAAATCATTTGGGGACATATGCCCACTGCCTTTAAACGTGGTCATGTTCGAGCCTGAAAGGTCGGCGCTGCCACCGATCAAACTTGGCACGACGGGCATGAGCGCATTGATGCTGTCACCACTCGCGTTGCGCGTCCGCACAGGTTTGCCATACGGATCGTATTTCGGATAAACCTCGAGCGGCACATGGGCTGGCGTCCCGTTCAAAATCCCCTCGAGTTCGGCGGCAAGATCAGGAAAGGCAGCCTTGTACGCCGCAAATTGGCTGTTCCAATCAGTCTCGAGTTTTGCACCCTTTGCGCCAGCTTCCTGCCAGGGTTTTGCGCCCTCTGGAGATACCCAGAACGCCTCGAGATTCGGGTACTCAAGTTTGTGTTTGGCAGATTCGACCTCGGCGGCGCTGGGGGCTTTACCGTGAACGTCAGCCGTACCCGCTTTGGGCAGACCGTAACCGATGGTCGTGTGCACCCGAATCAAGCTCGGGCGCGAATCGGCTTTGGCAACCGCAATCGCACTCTCGAGTCCCGCCAGATCGGTGTCGCCGTCCATAACGCTTTGCACGTGCCAGCCGTAAGCTTCAAAACGCTTTGTAATATCTTCACTAAACGCCCATTCGGTTGGACCATCGAGTTGAATCTTGTTGTCGTCGTAGAGCATCACCAGATTAGCCAGCCCCAAATGCCCAGCGAAACTTGCCGCCTCGTGCGAGATGCCTTCTTGCAAATCGCCATCCGAGCAAATGCCGAAAACCGTGTAATTGATGACCTCATGCCCTGGTTTGTTAAAACGTGCCGCCAGGTGCGAACCGCCCAGCGCCAAACCGACCGCGTTGGCAAACCCCTGCCCGAGTGGACCCGTGGTGACTTCGACCCCTGGCGTGTGTCCAAACTCTGGATGCCCAGGCGTGCGCGAACCGTACTGCCTGAACTGCTTTAAGTCCTCGAGCGTCAGGTCATAACCCGTCAAGTGCAGCGCACCGTATTGCAACATGCTGGCATGACCCGCCGAGAGCACAAAACGGTCACGGTTTGCCCAGTTTGGGTTTTTGGGATTAAAACGCAACGCCGTTGTGAACAAGGCAAACGCCATTGGAGCCATGCCGAGCGGTGCTCCAGGATGACCCTCTTTGGCTTTGCAAATGGCATCCAGTGCCAGGGCGCGTAAGGTGTTGATCGCAAGGAAATCGTTTGAATTTGGCATCTCGAGCTACATTCTAATCGCCAAAAGTGAGTCAGTCCACTTCAAGCCCTAGACAGCAGCAAGCACCTTTGCAAGACGAGATCAAACAAAATTCAGGCTTCTCGAGTAGCATAAACCCCATGAATGGATGCCTTAAATTTGTGCTTGGTTCGTTCGCGGTTGGTTTCTTGCTGCTGGTTGCCCTGGGTGT
>JAYTKL010000402.1:0-10730 GCA_043730305.1 Deinococcales bacterium
ACCCTGCACCGAATCTGGCTCGAGCGCAATGACCGCAAACGCCCCATCATCTTGTTTTGCCGTGGTTTAAACGTTTCCCTGAGCAGTGGCAGCGCCAAACTCGAGGTGCAAATCCGCACCAGTCAACTCGAGAAACTCCTCAGCACACTTCAAACTCGAGTTCTCAATCCTTGAAAATCTTTCCCGTGGTAGATTGCAGCCATGATTTCAATTGACCTCACGGGAAAAGTAGCATTGATCGCAGGCGTACAAAACGAGTACAGCCTCGGCTGGGCGGCAGGCAAGAAACTCCTTGAGGCTGGCGCGACCTGCATTTTCTCGTTTCAGGGCGAACGCAACCTGCCCGCGCTCGAGAAACTGACCGCCGCTTACAAAGACCAGATTGCCTTCCTGGAAGTCTGCGATGTCAGCAAAGACGAAGACTTAACCCGTTTGTTTGAGCGCATCAAAACCGTTTGCGGCAAAATCGATTACGTCATGCACGCCATTGCGTTTACCCCAAGGGCGAGCCAAGAAAATCCGTTCGTGCAAACCACCCGCAGCGACTGGCAAATTGCGCTCGACATCAGCGCCTACAGCCTGGTGGCACTGACCCAACACGCCGCACCCTTAATGGGTGAAGGCTCGAGTATCGTCTGCTTATCGTATTACGCCGCCGAAAAAGTCGTGGCGAAATACAACGTTATGGGCGTCGCCAAAAGTGCCCTCGAAGCCAGCGCCCGTTACCTGGCGTATGACCTGGGCATGAGAGGCATTCGGGTCAATGTCGTCTCGCCAGGACCGATGCGCACCGTTGCCGCCAAAAGCATTCCAGGCTTTTCCCTGATGTTTGAAAAAGCCGCCAAAGTCGCCGCGATGGGACGTAACGCCAGCTTTGAAGAAGTGGGCAACACGTGTTTGTACCTGTTCAGCCCACTCTCGAGCGGCACGACGGGCGAAACGATTTATGTCGATGCGGGATATTCCATCATGGGCATGGCGATGGATTGAAGAGGGCAAATAACGGTTTGTAAAGCTCGAGGAACGTTTTGCTGGAAGGGATTTTCGTTCCAGCTTTTTTGATGGCTCGGGCGCTGTATTGAGGCTCGAGAAAAATGACCGCCTCAGATTTGGCTTTAACCTTCAATTCGGTTCAAACAACCTGGTTTGATACAACCCTCTAAAGTGATGCGGGCAGGACAATACAGCCAAATTGCCACAGTCCTCATGTTCAAATACAAAGTTCTTGTGACGCTTTGGTGACGCTCAACATCTAAACTCAGCTCGAGCATTCAATACAGATGCGTTATTACGCTTGAGAACACGTTTTGGACAAAATAATGTGCAAAGTGACAAATCAGAGTATCTTGGTATTTCAAGTTGGGCATGAGATTTGGGGGAATATATGAATCAATTGTTCCGAAAGTCCGCAAGTGTCGTGGGAAGCCTACTCCTCAGCCTGATGGTGGCGTGTCCCAACACCACCCCAGCCACACCAGATTTCAGTTTGACCTTGGGAAGCTCAAGTGTTTCGATCAAGCGAACCCAAGCAGGCACACTTGCGGTCAGCCTGACCAAAACGGGGGGCTTTCAAGATTCGGTTTCACTGACGCTCGAGAATGCGCCAGCAGGGGTGACGGGCAGCTTTAACCCAGCCTCGACCACAAGCTCGAGCACTTTAAACCTGAACGTGGCACTGGCGGCGGCTTTGGGCGACACGACCCTGACCGTCAAAGGTGTTTCTGGCACGTTAACCAAAACCGCCACGTTCAAATTGACCGTGACCGCCGCGCCAACCACAGGCGATACCACGCCACCCACCGTGGTCAGCACCCTTGCCAAAAGCAACACCAGCGTTGAAGTGGTCTTTGACGAAGCTATTGTTGGCGGCAATGTTGCCAGCAATTTCAGTGTTCCACAACAAGGCTTGAGCGTCACCGCCGCCAGTGTCGCCGCAGACGGTAAAACCGTGACCCTGACAACCTCGGCGCAAACCAATATCTCTTACGCACTGCTGGTTGCCTCGAGCCTGACCGATGTGGCAGGCAATGCGTATGACCTAGCAAAGCAACCACCCAACAAGACCACGTTTCAAGGTATTGCGGCAGGACCAACCGACACCACAGCCCCCTTCGTGCTCAGCACCACTGCCACCACCAACACCAGCGTGACGGTGGTCTTCAGCGAACAAATTAACGGTGGCAATGTCGCTACCAACTTCTCGTTTCCTGAACAAGGTCTGACGGTCACAGCAGCAACTGTTGCGGTCAATGGAACAACCGTCACTTTGACAACCTCTGCTCAAACTGCGGGT
Organism: Deinococcales bacterium; assembly: GCA_043730305.1. Taxonomy (GTDB): domain Bacteria; phylum Deinococcota; class Deinococci; order Deinococcales; family JAAFIG01; genus JANXTZ01. The sequence goes on from JAYTKL010000402.1 coordinate 2,294, forward strand.
ACACCTTATGGTCTTTTGGTCAATACAAACATCACCGACTTGGCTGGCAATCCCTATCTCTTCCCAAACTCGAGCGAAGGACCACTTGCCAGAAACTTTAACGGTCACAATTAATTGCCGTCAACCGCATTGTGTTGACGTAAAAATATTTTGGTATCAAGCACTCAAATGGGGTTGGGGGTTCAAATGAAATTATTACGCTCGAGCATGGTTGGTTTAACAGTCAAAACACTTTTCGCGGGTTTCTTGATGCTGGGTCTGGTCGCCTGTCCAGAAAACCCAGATTTAATTCCTGAAAGTTTCGTCGTTCCGCCCGTCACAGGCGCAGCCCTTGGCGTGGACATCTCGAGCGCCGCCTTTACCATCACGGGCATTACCGCGCCCGTACCCATCAGCGTGATTGGTGGCAAATACCAGATCAATTCGGCGGCGTTCACCTCAACTTCTGGCACGGTCAGCGCAGGGCAGACGGTCAAAGTTAGCATCTTCTCGAGCAATGGTTTTGGTACGACCAAAAACGCTTCGATCACGGTTGGTGGCATCACTGCACAGTTTAGTGTCACGACCCTGGCGGCGGACACCACGCCCGACGCATTCAGTTTCGCAGCCGTGACTGGCTCGGCGCTCAGTACCGTCAGTGTCAGCGCCCCGATTACGGTGGCAGGAGTCAACACCGACGCGCCAATTCAGGTTACGGGTGGCGAATATTCGATTGACAGCACCACCGATTTTGTCAGTATCCCAGGCACGGTCAAAAATGCGCAAGTCGTGCGGGTAAGGGCAAGTTCGAGCAACGCGTTTAATACACCTGTCAATGTGGTTTTAACCATTGGTGGAGTGACGGGCGTATTTACGATTACAACCCGACCAGCGGATATCACACCAGATGCGTTCAGCTTTGCGCCCGTCCCCGATGCCACACCAAACATTTTCATCTTCAGTAATCCGGTCACGATTACAGGCATTGACTCGAGTGCCAAAGTCACGATTTCGGGCGGTTTGTATAAGATTGATGGAGGTTCTTTTACCGACAGCGATGGCACGATCACAAACGGTCAAACCATTCAGGTCAAGGGGCTTTCAAGCTCGAGTTTTTCGACGGCAACGAGTACCACGCTGACCATTGGTGGAGTCTCTGCAACATTTACCGTCACCACCCGAGCGATTGACACCACACCAAATGGCTTTTCATTCCCAAATCTGACCAATGTGCCAATCAAAACCGAAACGAAATCTGCCAGTGTTGTGCTTGACGGTTTTGACAGTGCTCCAATTTCTATCGTGGGTGGTTCATATAGCATAAATAATGGAGCCTTCACCAATCAATCAGAAACCATTCAAAATGGTGATACCCTGACACTGTCCATTTTGTCGGCATCCATTCCTTTAACGAACAAAGACCTTTTGTTGACCGTTGGTGGAGTTGGTGGAGTCCAAGTTGGTTGGAACGTTAAAACAAACAACTTCCTGCCTGTTCTGCCCAATGAAACATTACCATTGGCGATACCAGATGGGCTTGGTATTAACACAACCAGGAACTTTGGAGACCCAAGAATCATTACTTTCACCGTGCCTGACACGCTTGGGTTGAAACTGGAGAAAATTAAAGTTCGGGTAAAAATAAACCACACGTTCCGAACCGATTTGCAAATCTTGATTTTTGCACCGAACAACTTCAGCAACCAACTCTTTGACACAACCGCGACTAACTCCGCTGACAACGTTGACGTTACTTTTGATGGAGATTCACCCAGCCTTTTTGTACCAGGTTGCATCAATGCTGGTAGCCTTTGCACTGGTCCGATCCAACCACTTGGTGCTTTTACCAACCTCAACATCCTCAATCAAGACCCCAAAGGGCAATGGCGCATCGAAGTCCGTGATGCTTTTGCTCAAGACACAGGCACAGTAGAAGTTATGGAATTGCAAATGATCATGAAATTTTAAAAATCAATCTCGAGCATCATCCAAACCCCTCGCTCGAACTTAGGAGCTTGTATGAAAAAACTGTTACTGACTGGCATTCTGATCGGGGCTTTGACGGCTTGCAGCAACGAAGCGCCAAAAGCCGCCACGTATCCACAATTCAAGCAAGCCGCAACCACGCCCAGCGCCAACCAAGTCACCGTACCCCTCGAGAACTTGACTTCAAAACTGAACTTTCCCACGGGTTTACCAACATTACTGGGACAAAACCCGATCAACACGATTCGCTCAGGCGTGCGATTGATGAGCGAAGCGAAAACAAAAAGCAACTCGCCCCAGGCGCTTTTGCGGCAACTCGAGACTTGGATTTCGGGTGATGCCCGCAGCAGCCGTGCCGCCGTCACGTACAAACCCCTCGAGCGCGGTTTGTACGATTGCACTTCGGGCAAGTGCGCCGCACCGGCGACCAACAGCAATTACGAGGTGCTCTGGAAAACCTCGGACACCCCTGCCCGCACGGTGGTCTTAAAATTGGTTTGGGCAAAAGATGGCGTGCCAACCGCCTCACTCTGGAACGGTACGATTTACCGCGAAGCGCCGCGCAAAGCCCAATTGACGCTCGAGATTGATGGAAAGCGTTTTGTCGAACTGAATTTTGAAGCCAACTGGCGAGCCAAAACCAGTGTCTCGCCCGATAACATCCCGATTCCTCGGGTGGTCAGGACACCAAATTCGCTGACCCTATCTGGTTTTCTGAAAAACGAAACTGGCGCGGATTTGCTGCGGTTGACCACGTTTAACTTGGCGATCAGCAACACCAGCATTGTGACGGCGCTCGATTTCAAATCTTCCGATGGCACGAAAACCTCGGTCACAAAATTTAACGTGACCATCAACGGCATCGTGGATTTTGATGCGGACGGAAATTACTTTAGGATCATTCCTGGCGGTACAATCCCAAGCAGTTTTGATGTCACGACCAATAAACTCAAATTCGCCTTCAAAGCCAGCAATTGGATTTTTGGTGATGGCATGGTGCCAGTATCGGTGGACATCAAAGATGGACGGATCGAATTTGATCAGACGTTCGTGACCTTTGATGGCACAATTGACGACCCGAACGGCAACTGCATTCCTGGTGAAAACCTGAAACTCTATTATTCTGACGGTATTAAAACGCTCGAGCAGTATTTAAGTGAAAACACCGAATTTTCTAAGGGTTGCCCGTAACGCACCAAAATCTCGAGATACAAAAGCTGGAAGGATCTAATTCTTCCAGCTTTTTTGACGGCTCGAGGTGGCGCATAATTGAGTTGTGATTTCAACTCAAGATTCTATTTCTGGCGGTTTGATGGGCTTGCTGATCGGTGACGCGCTTGGCGTGCCTTACGAATTTCACGACCCCGTAAATTTACCCGCAAAGGACTTGCTCGAGTTTGAACCACCAAAAGATTTTGCGAGGGCGCACAGCGGCACACCACCAGGCACGTGGTCGGACGACGGCGCTCAAGCCTTATGTTTGCTGGCAAGTTTGCTGCACTGCCATAAACTCGAGCCGCAAGATTTGGGAAATCGTTTTATCAACTGGTGCGAAAACGGTTATTTGGCGGTGAATGCTCGAGTGTTTGATGTTGGGATTCAAACTTCTAACGCGATTCAAAAGTTGATCCGTGGTGTGCCAGCACTCGAGGCGGGTGGAATTGGGGAATATACCCAAGGCAATGGCTCACTCATGCGGGTCTTGCCGCTTGCGCTGTGGCATCGGGGTTCGGACGCAGATTTGGTGCAAAACGCCCACGATCAATCTCGAGTCACACACGCCCATGTGATCGTCCAAGCCTGTTGCGCCCTGTACTGCCTGTGGGCGCGTCGGACGCTCGAGCAAACCGCAAACCCTTGGGATGCCGCGCTCGAGTCTTTAAGAGCCATTTACGCGACACAGCCCGAATATTTAAATGCGCTCGAGACTAGAATTTTGAACCAGCAAAACGCTAAACCCAACGGCACGGGTTACGTGATCGACTGCCTGTTCAGCGCAAAATGGGCGCTCGAGCAAGGAAATTTTGAAGCGGTGGTGAAAGCCGCAATTTCACTCGGGCATGACACCGACACCACCGCTTGCGTGGCAGGCGGTATTGCAGGGATTCGAGATAGATTTACGGGAATACCCGCTCGTTGGCGTTCGGATTTACGTGGGCAAGATTTACTCGAGCCACTGCTGAAAGAATTACTGCTGCGTTAACCCTTCACCGCACCCTCGAGTCCACGCATGAAGTAGCGTTGAAAAAACAAGAAGACAATCAAAATCGGCAGAATCATAATCACTGCACCTGCGCTGGTCGCCCTGGTGTTGGTGCTGAATTGCGAACTGAGGTCCAGCATTCCAGCCGAAAGCGGCAGAAGATTACGATCACCTTGCAACACGATACTTGGCCACAAAAACGTGTTCCAAAACGCGACAAATTGCAGAATCGCAAAGGCGCTTAAAGTCGGTAAAGTCAGTGGCAACATGACTTTGCGCCAAATCGTCAGTTCACTCGCGCCGTCCATCCGTGCCGCCTCGAGCAGCTCGAGCGGCACACTTAAATACGCTTGACGCATCAAGAATAAACCCGCAACATTCCCCAAGGCAGGAGCGATCACGGCAACGTACTTACCAACATCGGATTTGAGCAAACCAAGATTGGCACTTGTTACATAATTGACGATCATGCCCGCCTCGTTGGGCAACACCAGCGTTGCCAGAATGATGTAAAAAATAAGATCACGACCAGGAAAATTCATTTTTGCCAGTGGGTACGCGCCGAGGGTGGCAATCAACACGCTGCACGAAACACCAATAAAACAAATCAAAACGCTGTTCAAAATTTGTCTCGCCACAGGCACGAGTGTGAAGACATCAATGTAATTGCGAAAACTGGGCGACTCGGGAATCAAACGCGGTGGAAACTCAAAAACACCGCCCGTCGTCTCGAACGAGGTCGAAACCGTCCACAAAAACGGGTAGATGAACACCAACGCAATTACCGTCAAGAGCGCATAAATAAAAATATTGGTGATGAGTTTATGGCGTTCACGCGTTCGTTTCATCACACGAATCGTCTCGAGCGCCGCAGCATTTGATTCTCGAGTTTCTATCATGCCTGGTTTCCCCTTGTCAGTCTAAAATTGATTAAGCCAAAAATCAGGCTCACGAACGCCACCACAAGCCCTGCGGCAGCCGCGAAACCAAACCTGAAATCTTGGAAGGCTTTGGCGTAAACAAAATACATCACGGTGTACGTGCCAGAACTGCCACCAGTCAGCACGTAAATTTCTTCAAAGACCTTAATCGCGCTGATGGTCGAAAGCAAACTGCACACCAACAAGGTTGGACGCAAACCAGGCAGTGTGATATTCCAAAAGACCTGCCAACGGTTCGCGCCGTCCATCACAGACGCCTCCTCGAGTGTGCGATCAATGCTCTGCAAACCCGCCAGGTACAAGACCATGTAATAGCCCAAACCCTTCCAAACCGTCATCAGCATCACGGCGTACAGGGCGTAACTCGAGTTGTTCAGCAGACCTGTGGGGTTTTTCGCGTCCATCAGACCGAAGACGGTCAGGATGTAATTGAGTGGTCCGTGCTGATCGTACATGCCTTTCCACATGAAGCCCACCACCGCCAAACTGGTCACAACCGGCACGTAATACGCCGTGCGGAACAAACCAATCGCCGGAATTTGACGGTTGACCAGCATGGCAAGCCCAATGCTTAAAAATTGAATCACTGGCACGCACATCAGGTACTTCAAACTGTTCAGCATACCCTCAAAAAAATACGGACTCGAACCTCGAGCCTCAAATTCACCCGTGCCGAACAACTCTCGAAAATTTTGTGTGCCAATCACTTTGGTTTCAATGATGTTGGACTGCGTGAATGCCAAAAAAATGCCGAAAGCGATGGGCCAAAACGTGAACAAAAGTTTGAACGACAACGTTGGCAGCAAAAAACCGTAAGCGGTCAGAATGTTTCGCCAGAAACGCGCTTTAGAACCAACTCGAGCATCAGAAGCAATCATGACAAACCCTTCAATATGGCGCGTTTAGGATTCTCGAGAATATACTGCCGAATATCTTCGAGATCGTTTTCCAACCTCACAATATGATCGTAAAAACCCCGTTGCCAGAACGATTGCCCTTGCGTTCCTCGAGCCTCATTGATGCGACGGGCAGAAAAGCTTTTCAATGCCCTCACAATTTCGGTTAAACCATGTTTCGTAGGGGATGGTCTGAGACCATCCCCTACACCATCCCCTACACCATCCCTGAGACCATCCCCTACAATTACGGGCATATCGTGTAACCAAATGATGCCGTGAATATGGTCTGGCATGATGATAAACGCATCCAATTCAATGTGTGGGTAATGGTTTGGCAGATCAAACCAGGCGGTTTCGACAATTGTTCCAAGAGGGCTGTGTTTGACCGTTTCTTGCTCGAGCTTACCAAGCAAAGGTTCTCGATTTTGAACGCAAGTTGTCACGAAGTAAGCGCCATTGCTTGTGTAATCAAACGTTGGCAACCGTAAGCTCTTGCGCTGAGGGTGCGTTGCGCTTTTCATGTTCGCATTCTATCTGGTTCAAGGCGCTTTCTCGAGCAGCGTCAAACCAATCAAGGTCGGGTTGGCTTGCGTGCCATCGCTCGAGAATAGAACGCTGGCAATGGTTTTGCTGGGGTTTGGATTGACCCAAGTGAAGACGTTCAAGCCAATCTCGAGTCCATCGCTGGTTTTGCCGCGCCAAACTGGGTCGTTGATGATGCTGCGAACCGTGTTTTCGACGCTGGGTTCTGTCCAGGCGTTGATGTTGCGTCCGTACTCGAGGGGTTGAACGACGCTTGTGCCGTCAGAATACTGAAAAGTGTACGCGCCAACCTTTTGCCGTGGACTGGTCAGCGTGCCAAGCCAACCTGTGGTGTGCAAGAAGTTGATTGCGGCGGCAGGGGCAGCAATCTCGAGCGTGATTTTGTCGGGCAGGTCTTGTGCAGCAGCCCGAGCGCCCCTCAGCATGATTGCGCCCGAAATGTTAAACATGAACGCGCCAAGTTTGACGTTTGCACCCGTCGGTAAATTCGAGAGGTCTGTACTTGCGCCTTTTTGCAGCCACTGGGTTTCGTCGGTGTCGGCAAGTTTGCGCGTCACCAGGCTGGAAAGGTCTATCAATGTGCCTTTGATTGGCGCGTATTTGCTGGGTTTAAACGCGTCTCGGTAGCGTCTGGCACTTTCCAGATTCTCGAGGTTTGGCGCTTTCACATTCCAGAAACTCGAGGCGGCATTAAAGTAGGCTGCGCCCTGTTCGGCGTTGCCATCGTAAATGGCAATGTTGGAGTAAAAGTATCCAGTCCAACGGGTTTGAATTGCGCCGAGCGCATTTTCTCGAGCCACGGCTTGCGCCATTTTTTCGGGGTTGCCCGCCGGAAACCAACTCGCACCGAGCACCCTAAAACCTTGCTCTTGAGCGTATTTGAGGCTCGGGTAATCGTTGGCGGCGCTGTAATGCCAGTTGGCGAGCACAATATCTTTGGGCAGTTCGGGCAGTATTTTGTCACGGTAAGCCTGCGACAGCGCAACATCGTGCCAGATCATTGTGCCAACCCCCAGACTTTTCAGGTGGTCGTGCAGCTTGACTGTGTCATCGACGAACAACTTCTCGAAGCCAACGGCAATACCGTTCTCTCGAGCGGGAAACCGTCCGCGTCCATCCGCCAGAACTTCATCGTGTCCAATATGCACAAATTTGGGTTTGAACACTTGCACCGCCTCGGTCAAAATTGGCAGTAAGATTTCGTAACTGCGCAGGTTGAGCGTGTCGTAAGCATAAGGTTCTTTGATGTCTGGGTCTTGGGCAATGTCACGATTTTGATTGTTGTAAAAAAGCCAACTAGCGTGACCTGGCGTTTCAATCAACGGAATGGCATCCATGCCGTGATTGCGAATCAATTCTGCCACCCGTATTGCCTCGGCTTTGCTTGCGCCTTGAGGATGCCATATATTTTGGGTGCTGTCCCATTTCACGTAATTGCTCATCACCAGCACACTCGAGAATTTCAATTTCGCAAGCATTGGGATCAACCAGTCGTTGGTCGGTTTGGAATACGCGTCCAAATAAATCATGGCGACCCTGGTTTGCAAGCTCGGGTAATCGCGGATGACTGAAAATCGAAAACCTGTAGGCGTGAGAAGCTGCCTCAAACTTTGCACCCCCCGGTACGCGCCAATCGCGTCAAACCCCACCACGCCCGCGCCCTTGGCGTCCACCCACAAGCCGTACCCTTCAGCCTTGTCTGGCAGAATTCCCCTGGTTTTGGCTTCAGTTGCCAGTCCTGCATTCTCGAGCGTCCCAATCCGAATCGTGCTGGCTTTACCTGTCATCTCGAGCGTTTTGCCCAACCTCGAGAACACTTCTTCATTCACATCTCGCGCCGCCCAAGTTAACTCTTGCGCATTCCCCTCGAGTTTGATGCTCAGATT
>JAYTKL010000403.1:0-3832 GCA_043730305.1 Deinococcales bacterium
TCTTGGAGACAAAGCTCTAAAGAACGCCCGGATTTACCTTTGGTCAAGGTGATGAGTCCAGTCTCGAGTCCTTTGGCGGCGTATTCGGCGAACGTGCCGCCAGTTCCGTAGCATTCGTCATCGGGGTGCGCCACAATCAGCATCAGGTCAATTGCCATAGGTTTGCACGATAACGCATTTTTGATTCTTGCAATGTCAGCCCGAATGCTCGAGACAAAATGAAAATAATGGTAATCAATCTTTTGCGTCTGAAACATTAAAAAGTTGCTATTTCACAAACAATTGTGAGTGTTGGGTTAGTCTATGAGTCGCCATGAAGCGCTCAAAACAAAACCAGGCGCTCATGCCCGAACTTTCGGCAGCAATTGCCTATTCTGCACCGCCAGACGTTGAAAACCTCGAGGTTCGACTGCCCGCCAGTCTGCTCGAGCGGTTCACGGCGCTGCTGATTTCCAGCCCTGGCTTGGATGTTCTCCTGGAAGAATTGCTGGCGGGAATCCACGACGTTTTTGACGTGGATTTCCTGGCACTGTACGCTCTGGAGGGTGTCAAGCTCGAGTTGCTGTCGGCATTTGGGCGGGGCGCGGCGGCAAACATCAAAACCAAGATTGCTTCGCTTGACCGTACAACCGACGAGATTTGGATGGTGCTTGACACCTCTCATGCGCTTTTTGTGGACGATCTCAGTTTTGGTGAAGGCAGTCGGGTCTTCAAGCACGTTCCAGCCTCGAGTTTGGCGTTGTTGCCCCTCACCAACGCAGCCGGAACGTTTGGGGTTTTGGCGCTCGGACGGGTGAACGAGGCTCGAGCCTTCAGCGCCACCCGTCGTTACGCCCTGATCGCCACAACTCGGGTCGTGACCATTCCGATTGAGCGTTTACTCTCAAAAGAACCAAACTCCCAAGCCCCCGACGCCAGCGCCCTGCTGGCACTCTCGCGGCTGCTTGAGGGCATCGAAAATGCCAGGGATTTGGAACGCGCCGCGCTCGAGGTGCTGCGCCCATATTTTGCGGGGGCGAGCCTGGGTTTTGCGGTGCTCGAGGATAAAAGCTTGCGATTTGAAGATTTTGAGGGACACGAAGCCATTGCGCAATTGGCTGACTTAAACGCCTGGCATCTGATCGATGATCTGACCTTGTTAAATGCCATGCACTCGAACAATCCAACCTTTCTGGACGATTACGCCCAGACCCTGACACCACATCGACAATGGCTGGCGGCGGGCATCAGGGCTGTGGCATTCGTGCCAATTTTACCCTCGAGCCTCAATTTTATTGCTGGCAACCGCGCCCTGACCGCCTTGCGACCAAAGCGTGAACGCCCCTGGAGCGAGGTTGAAAAGCATTTGCTGGCAGCCGCAGGTCGTACCATTGCGGTCTCGCTCGAGCGGATTCACACCACCGAGGCGCTGTTTGAGGCTCGGTCACGCGCCGAGTTTCTGGCAGCACTTTCGGATGCCCTGCAAAGCGCCCAGACCGCCGATGATGTGGCACAAACCGCCATGCGGCTTCTAGGTCCGACGCTCCACGCCACCAACATTTTTACCCTGAAGCTCGAGTCGCTGCGCGACAAATTGCAACTGCGGGTGACTGGCGCTTGGGGCGACCTGCCCAAAGGTTACGAACAGCATTTTCTGAGCCGGGGTCTGCAACTCGAGCAAACCCGTTTGACCAAATTGGTGCTCGAATCCAACAACGCGTTTTACGATTCCGGCGGCAGCGCTAAAGTCAGTTTGGGACTCGAACCGATTCGGGATTCTGAAGGCAAAATTGTTGCCATTTTCAGTGTCGGACGCGATGCAAAACTTGGTGATTGGCGCGTCACCGAAAAAGATTTGCTGGCTCGAGCCGCCGCCACCGTCGGTTTGGCGCTCGAACGGGCTGGCGTGCGTGAAAGACTGCATCAAGCCAGGGCGCGAGCCGAACTGCTGGCGGGCTTGTCGGACGCCCTGCAAACCGTTCAGACCGCCGAAGAGGTCGCCGAAACCGCCATGCGACTTTTATCGCCAGCTCTAAGCGCCAAAAACATTATCATCCTCAAACTCGAGCATCAGGACGGCAAAGTGTTCTTGCATTCAATGGGGATTCACGGCGATTTGCCCGACGAATACAGCGGTTACTTTCAAAAACCTGGCGTGCCAATCACCAACACCTTGGTCTCCAGACAAATTGTCGAAACCCGTAAAGCCTGGTACGACACCACTTACAGCGATACCCTGATTGAAGATTTACGCTCGAGGCGCGTCAGTGTTGGCATCGAACCCGTCAAAGCCGAGGACGGTCAGGTGATCGCGCTGCTGTCGGTCGGGCGCGAAACCGAAATTGGCGAATGGCGAGCTGAAGAGCGCGACCTGATGGCTCGAGCCGCCGCCACGATTGGACTGGCGCTCGAGCGTGCCAACACCCGCGCTGAGCTTGAAGCCAGAAACCGTGCCCTGGAAGAAAAAAGCGCCGAGATGGAATCTTTTGTTTACAGCGTCTCGCACGACCTGAAAGCCCCAATGGTCAGCCTGGAGGGCATGAGCACCCTGCTGGAAGAGAGCTTAAAAGAGGGCGACACCAGCGAACTCGAGTTTTTTGTGTCGCGCCTTCGCGCCAATGTCAACACCATGACCGCCTTGGTGAATGGTTTATTAGAGCTTTCCAGAATTGGAAGAATTGACGAAACCCTCGATGCCGTCGAGGTTGACAAGGTGATTGCGGTTGTGCTGCAAGAACTTGAAGGCAAAATTGCCGCCAAAAACCTGAGCATCATTCAAGCCAACAACTTTCCAGTCCTGACCTTTTCGCCAGAACGCCTCTACCAACTGTTTGCCAACCTGATCGGCAACGCCGTGAAATTCACCAAACCAAACACCGACATTCAAATCAATTGGGAAAAAACCGCCACCAGCCTCGAGTTTAGCGTTTCCGACAACGGACCAGGCATTCCGAACGCCCTGAAAGCCAAAGCTTTAGATTTATTCTCGAGGCTTGACCCCAGCGTCGAAGGCACGGGCGTCGGTTTGGCGATGGTCAAACGCATCTTGGAGATTTCTGACGGCACACTGCGGCTCGAGGACACACCAGGGGGCGGTTTGACCGTGGTGTTCGGCATTGATTTGGGTCGGGTGCAATTTATTCCGAAAGCTTGAATGCGTTAAAATACTCGCATGTGGTCAATTCGTAAAGCTCAACCAAACGATGCCAGTGCGCTGGCGGTACTTGCCGAGATAACATTCCGTGAAACTTTTGGTGCAGACAACAGCAGTCAGGACATGGATCAGCATTGCACTCAAGCGTATAGTGCCACGATTCAAACGCTAGAAATTCTTGACCCAAACACTGACACGTTCGTTTGCGAGTTTGAAAACGAATTGATCGCTTACGCCCAACTGAGCTGGTTGAAAGCACCAAGTTGTGTCACAGCGCAACATCCAGTCGAAATCAGGCGCTTTTACGTCGATTCGCCCTGGCATGGGCAAGGCATCGCTGGCGCGTTGATGAATCATGTGCTTGAGCATGTTGCCATAAAAAATGCCGATCAAATCTGGTTGGGCGTTTGGGAGCACAACCCAAAAGCCAGACGTTTCTACCAGAAAATGGGTTTCCTCGAGGTTGGTGACCATGTATTTCAACTCGGCAGCGACCCGCAACGCGACCTGATCCTGTCCCGAAAACCGACCACCCATGACCAAAGCGCCGCAAAGTGATAGGCTCGAGTTGATGACTGCCGTCGTGTTTGACCTCGAGACCACAGGCTTATCGCCTGCCCGAGACGCCATCCTCGAGATTGGGGCAATGGTCGTGGAGGACGGCGTGTTGACTGGCGAGGTCTTTCATACGCTGGTTAA
>JAYTKL010000404.1:0-4832 GCA_043730305.1 Deinococcales bacterium
CATTAAATTGCTGGTCTTGTTGGTGATCGTGTATTTTTTATTCACCAACCGCAAGAAACCCATCGAGAGCAACGTGCTGTTTGCTGTATTGGGCTTGAGTGTTTTCAACATGGCGCTGGCGCTTTTCTGGGTCGGCGGCAAGTAAACCCTACGCTGACGTGTTAACCTGAATCCAATGAGCAACAACCCCAAAGGCGACCTGATCGAATACTGCAAACGCAACGGACTCGAGGTTCCGGTCTTTGAAACGGGTGCGACAGGTCCAGAGCATCAACCCACGTTCGAGAGTTCAGTCTTGATCTCGAGCACCCTCTGGGCGACCAGCACTGGGCGCACCAAACGCGAAGCCGAAAAAGCCGCCGCCCAACAAACCTTGGAGAACCTCGAGCACAACGAACCAGGGGCGCACAACCTCGACCTCGAGCCGAACCCCTGGCCCATCTTCCCAGAGGTCTTGGCGCAGTGCTTGAACGTGGCAAACGCCCGCGTGGACATGTCCAAACGCGGTCAAGCCGCAACACTCGAAATTCGGGATTTGGCGCTCGAGTTGTACAAGGGCTTGTTGACCGATTTGGGTGAGGTCGTTTAAGGCTTAAATGGGCGTCTGGCATTTGGATTGGGTGAACATTCATTGTTTTTGACCGTCTTCCAGGTAAACTTCTGGCAGAATGCCAAGCCATCAAAAACCTTTTTTAACCGCCTCGAGATTTTTATGGATTCTCGGCTCGAGTGCCACACTTCTGGGTGTACTTCTTTACGCCCAAGTTTCGGCGCAGAGCATCGTGCCAACCTATTACACCGACGTTCAACCGATCCTCGCGAAAAACTGCGTGTCATGCCATGTCAAGGGCGGTATTGCGCCGTTTGTGCTTGACAACCCTAAAGAGGCTGTCGTCCGAGCTGAACGCATTGCGCAAGTCACACAGTCGGGTTACATGCCGCCGTACCCTCCAGGGCAAGACTCGCAACCGTTTTTAAACGAACGCCGACTGGGTTCGGCATCCAAACAAATTCTGGCAGACTGGGCAAAAGCGGGCGCACCGCTCGGTGTGCCGCCAAAAAAGTAAAAGGAGAGGCATGAAAAAAATTTCAACCCGAGCAATTGCGGCAATGCTGGTGGCAGGATTTGGAGCGCTCAGTTTGGGCTTTGCGACCTTTGGTGGTCTGCCCCCCGAGGCGGGAATGCACAATTTTGACCTGGCGAGCACCAACCACGCGCACCGCGTCAACCAGAACATTTCCGAGGTGGCTTGGAGTTTAAACCCGCCACCCTCGACCAAACTCCTGGCAGCCAAGCCCGACGCGATTCTGACGCCAGAAACCACCTACACGCCAGACTCGAGCAACAACGACGATTACCACTGCTTTTTGCTCGACCCAAAACTGACCCGCGACACCTTCGTGACCGCCACCAACGTCAAACCAGACCAAGCCAGCATCGTGCATCACGTGATTTTATTTAAGATTGGACCAGAAAATGTTGCGGAGGCTCGAGCCAAAAATCAAGCCTCTGGCGGTAAGGGCTGGACGTGTTTTGGTGGTTCGGACGTGGGTGACATTCGCAGCACTGCCAACAGTTGGTTGGCGGCATGGGCGCCAGGGGCGAGCAGCCAAACCATGCCCGAAGGCATTGGTTCACTGCTGACCAAAGGTTCATTGATTATCATGCAAGTGCATTACAACTTGAGCGCTGGCGTCAAACCAGACCGCACCAGCGCCGAACTGACCTACGCACCCGAAGGAACGCAACTGACCCCCATGCAAACCATACTGGGTTACGCGCCAGTCGAAATTCCTTGCCCCGACGGTCTGAACACCCCGCAATGTGACCGCCAGACGGTCTTAAATGAAAACGTTCAAAAGTACGGGCAGAGGGTTGCCTTCATCCCGCTGGGCTTGTTGTATGTCTGCAAAAAGAAACTCGAGGATTACCCAAAATCGGTGGGTGACGCCAGCAACATCAAAACCTCTTGCGAACGTGAAGTCAAAAAAGCCAGCACCCTTTACGCCGTCGCCGCACACATGCACTTGCGCGGACAAGACATCAAACTCGAGTTGAACCCTGGCACGGGGCGTGCCAAAACCTTGTTGCACATTCCAAAATGGGATTTTCACTGGCAAGGCAATTACTGGTTCAAAACCCCGCTCGAGATTGAACCTGGCGATGTCTTGCGGCTCTCGTGCACCTTTGACAACAGTGTCGCGGGTCAACCAGTGCTGAACGGCGTGCAAGCCAGCCCGCGTTACATCACCTGGGCGGAAGGTACAACGGACGAGATGTGCCTGAGTGTTCTGACTGCCGCGCCCAAAAAATAAGCAATTTCTCGCGCCACCCTCATCCCCAGCCCTTCTCCCGCTTGCGGGAGAAGGGAGTTTGGGTTTCTTACACGTGTAGCTCAAGGTTCTTTTCCTTCTCCCGCTATGCGGGAGAAGCGACCATGCCCGCTAGCGATCCTGCCCGTCAGGTGCATGTTTGGGATCAAGAAGGTGCGTTTTATGGTCAAGAAGCGCCGGATGAGGGCTTCAGGCGAGTTGTATTACATTTTCTCGTGTAAGAATTGAGTTTCTGGATTTCACTCGAGATTTTTGAAGCTGAATGTATTAGCTTGCGTTCCTCTTTTTACATCTAAGGTAGACTCCTGGGGTTGCTCGAGGGAGTCTCGAGCTTTTGGAGGTACAAGACATGTCAACAGCCTTAAATCTTTTCGGTGATCCCGCTGCCGAAGCTTTACTGAACCGTGCCAAAGAGGAGATGCAGGGTTTGAGCGCCGTGCCAAACTTGGTTGTTGTTCGTATCGGTGATGATCCTGCCAGCGTTTCATACACCCGCATGAAAACCCGTCGCGCCAAAAAAGTGGGTTTGGACTCGAGTTTGATCGAACTGCCAACCAGCACCAGCGAAGCTGAGATGCTCGAGTTGATCGGGAAACTGAACAATGACGATGCGGTCAGTGGCATTCTGGTGCAATTGCCTTTTCCCAAAGGTTCAGCCCCAAGCGAAAAACGAATTCTCGAGGCGATTGACCCTGCCAAAGACGTGGATGGTTTGCATGTCGTGAACGTCGGGCGGTTGTGGGCGGGTGAACCAGGCTTGCGTCCATGCACGCCAGCCGGGGTGCTCTCGATGCTGGATTTTTACGGCATTGACCTGGCGGGTAAACGTGTGGTGATTATCAACCGTTCGCAACTTGTCGGTAAGCCCCTGGCAGCCCTGATGCTCGAGCGCAACGCCACCGTAACCATTGCGCACTCGAGAACGCAGGACATGAAAGCTGTCACGCTCGAGGCGGATGTACTGGTAACTGCCGTGGGTCGCGTGAATTTCATCACGCCCGAGATGATCAAACCTGGCGCGGTGGTGATTGATGTCAGCATCAACCGCATCACCGACGCTAACGGCGCAGCCAAACTGGTCGGCGATTGCCACCCCGATGTCGCCAGTGTTGCCAGCGCTCTCACGCCCGTCCCTGGCGGCGTTGGACCGATGACGGTATCGCATTTGTTGTACAACACCGTCCAAGCCTGCAAACAGCAACTGGCAACTCGAGCAAACCCCCTCAAACCCGAGTAGAATACCGTTCAAGTACAGCCGCTCGAGCCACCCTTCGGAGAAACCGTGTTTGAACAACTGTTCCAAAATCAACTGCTCTGGACGGCACTGGTCGCTTCGACGGGCGCTCAAATCCTCAAAGTTTTTCTGGTGCTCATCACCGAGCGTTCCTGGCAACCTGCCCGATTTCTCGAGACTGGCGGGATGCCGAGTTCGCACACCGCCAGCGTGGTGGCGTTGTCGGTGGGTTGCGGCATCAAATACGGCTGGGACAGCCCGTACTTTGCCATGTCTACAATTTTTGGCATGATCGTAATGTATGACGCGACCGGTATTCGTCGTGCCAGTGGAATGCAAGCCGAGTTAATCAACGATCTGGTCGAAGAACTTCGCGCCGTGGTGCGCGAAGGTTTCACGCCCAAACCATTAAAAGAACTCTTGGGTCACACCTATTTCGAGGTTTTTGTTGGAATGCTCTGGGGCATTCTGGTTGCGGTGCTCTCGTTCTTGGTGGTGGCAAAGCAATAATACTGGAGGTGAATTGTGTCTGTAATGCAAGTCGCGGCAGGACAAGACCGATTTGGTGAAACCCGAGGACTCGGCATCAGCACCATCCAATTTAAAGTCACCCCCGAAGACCTGGACGGCATATTGATTCTCGAGAATACCTTTCATGCCAAAGGTGGACCGCCCAAGCATTTGCACCTGGCTCAAGACGAATGGTTTTACTGCCTTGAGGGTGAATTTGTGATCAAAGTTGGCGAGCAACGTTTCGATTTAAAACCAGGCGATTCGGTTGTCGCACCGCGCCAAGTGCCTCACGTTTGGGCACATGTTGGCGACAAGATTGGCAGAATACTGATTACCTTCTCGCCAGCGGGTCAGATGGAAGCTTTTTTTAGGGAAGTCAACAAAGCCAACGCCATGCCCCCGCAAACCCCAGAACTTTGGAGTACCCACGGAATGCAACTGCTCGGACCACCGTTAGCGGTTTAAGGCTGGCGGTTTAACTCGAGCCAGTCCGACCCAAAGTTGGTGTTGGACGCAGCCGAATTTTGATGCGGCGCTCGGGTGTTTTGAAGACGTTGCGCAGGGTTGCCCGTAAAATCTCACCCTCACCGACGGTCACAGTCACCACCGTACCGTCAGGCAGTTTTGTTCCAGCCTCGAGCACAATCACACCATCTTTGACCAGACCTCGGTACGCCCGCATGTGGTTCTCCTTGAAGTACACTTTACTCGAGAATATCCTCTTTCAAACGTGACACAATGCGCTCGAGCT
>JAYTKL010000405.1:0-3144 GCA_043730305.1 Deinococcales bacterium
CTCGAGTTGAAGCCACTCGGTCACGCGGTATACCTGTTTTCTTGCAATTTGCTAAATCGAGAATCTAAGAACGCAACAGCCTGGTTTCACCCTCACAGTTGGGTTTTGGAACACGCTCGAGAATTCTCGAGTTAAGCCCTCGGCAGGATTTAAACCCGCACCGTTCTTGTTAGAAGCAAGACACTCTGTTCAGTTGAGCTACGAGGGCATTTGGAGATTCGGGCAAGAATTAAACTTGCGACCTCTGGCTTCGCACGCCAGTGCTCTGTTCACTGAGCTACCAAATCATGTTTGGAGCACCTGGAGGGAATCGAACCCCCAATCTCAACGTTCGATGCGTCGTGCCGTAGTCCATTGGGCTACAGGTGCAAATCTCGAGACGGTTTTACATCGTGTTTCACGATAATGGCTGATCTTCGAGGATTCGAACCTCGGACATCTCGATTAACAGTCGAGCGCTCTAACCGCCTGAGCTAAAGATCAATAGTGCTCGAGCCGTGTATTTTTGGCTTTAAGCTATGGTGGGTGCGGAAGGATTTGAACCTCCAATGTCCGAAGACGCTTGGTCTACAGCCAAGTGCAATACCGTTCTGCCACACACCCAATCTCGAGCGTTTTGGTCACACAAAACGTCAAGAATATTTTTGGCACTCGAGTTGTCAATGTTCTCAGTTCGTGCTCGATTGTCTCGAGCGCGTTCTTGTGGGTCCACCGTCAGGAATCGCTTCTTGATCCCAAAACGCACCTGACGGGCGGGGTCGCACCCGAGTTTCCAGGGTCACAACCTGGCGTCCTGTCTGTTGGACGACGAACATGAAATGAAAAAAGGCTTCTACCGATTCGGTGAAGCCCAAATGCAAAAATGGGTACACCAAGCTAACTTGTGAAAACCTCGAGACGGTATTCGTTACGACCTTGCCAACGTTGAGGGGTTTGATGTTTCGGGTATGAACTACCGGATTCAGTTCCGCAATAATCTCTGACCAGCCTCACGCCAAAATTCGTGGCGGGTTGCTCGAGTCTTAAATTTTTCGGTTGCGAAAATTGCATGGGTTCAGACCTTTCAAACCTCGAGTGTCTCTCGGGGTGTTTCCTGGGATTGAGTTTATGGTGCTTGTTGGTTTGTGTCATTCGTACAATTGCTTAGTGACGACTAAGCCATTTGGACAATTTTCTGTTAGGCTCGAGTTATGAAAACCGATGTGACGCTCGAGGAAGCTGTTTTTATCTTGGCAGGTATTTTGCATGACCCACAACGCGAATCCGTGTCGTTGCTTGAGGGTTTGCACAGGGTTTTGACTGAAGATTTAAAAAGTCTGGTGGATCATCCTAGCGTTGATGACAGTTCTTTGGACGGTTACGCTGTGCGGCTCGAGGATACGCTTCAAGCCACGCCAGACCTTCCAGTACGGCTTGAAGTCATGGGCGCGGTTGCAGCAGGTTCTGTGCCCTTTGTAGGGCGGCTCGAGAAAGATCAGGCGGTCAAAGTGTTTACGGGTGCGCCCGTACCCGACGGCACAACGGGCATCGTGATGGTTGAAAACACGGCTCGAGATGAGGACAGCGTTTTTGTCTATCGTCCCGCTACCGAAGATGTTCGCAAGCGCGGGCAAGACCTCGAGGTTGGGAAATCTTACTTGCAAAAAGGTCTAATCTTGCGTGGTTCACAAATCGCGCTGGCTGCGGCAATGGGTCACTCGAGTTTGCCTGTTTTTAAAGTTCCTCGAATTGCCATCCTCAGCACCGGCGACGAGATTCTCGAGCCTGGACAGCCGCTTGCGCCTGGTGGGGCGTACAACGCCAACAGTTACGGCTTGGCGGCAATGCTGCGCGAAATGGGTGCAGAACCCGTGATTTTGCCTCGGGTGAAAGATGATCTCGATTCGATTCGCCAAAGTTTTGAAGCCGCCAAGGATTGCGATTTGCTCTTGACCATCGGCGGAGTCAGCATGGGTGATCGTGATTTTGTGCGGATGCTGCTCGAGCGTGAGGCAACCATGCACTACTGGAAAATAAGAGTCAAACCAGGCGGTCCGCCCGTCTGCGCAACCTGGCAAGACCTGCCCGTGTTTGGACTTCCAGGGAATCCAGTCTCGAGTTTGGTGATTTTCTTGTTGGTCGTCAAACCTGCGCTGTATCAGCGTTACGGTGTCCTCGAGCCTGCGTATGAAACAGTAACCGCCACGGCACTCACACCGTTTAAAAGTGCTGGCGCAAAAACAGGCATGTGGCGTTGCACCCTCGAGAAACTCGAGGATGGTTTTGGGGCAAAGGCGTTTGGCAATCAAAGTTCTGGCGTGCTGCGCAGTATGGTTCAAGCCAACGCGCTGGCGGTTGTGCCACCGCAAACCGAGGTCAAAACAGGCGAAAGACTCGAGGTGATACGACTCTAAAGGTTTTGTCAGTGTCGAATCATTCGAGTGTCTGAGGCGTATCTCACGCATGTCAGGTTATGATTTTGCTATGAAAAATGTTTTCAGGTTGCTGTTCATGGCAGTGCTGCTGATGTCGTTTTTGACGGTCAGCGCCCAACAAAAAAGTATTTACTTGTATTCTCGAACGTACCTGCCCAACCAGGATGCGTTCGTCGAGTTCAATGCACCTCCTGGAAACATGGTCTTGTCGCTCGAGCGGGTTCTCGAACCAGAGCAGGTCTTGTTGGGACAGAAAAATATTCGTAGACCTGTGCTACCCAGCAACGCCAAAACCAAATTGATTCGCCGTGTCACGCGGCGTTTGACGACTGACGGTTATGACCGTTACAGCTTTGGCAAACTGCCTGTTGGCGTGTACGCCGTTCGTGCCATTCGTGGGCAGACCAAAACCAGTATTTTGATGCTGGTTTCTGACCTCGGCTTGGTGGTCAAACGTGGTCCAACCAAAGCCTTGACCTACAGTGTCAATCGTTTTTCAGGAACGCCCAAAGTGTCTAGCGTCTGGCTTTGGGATGCGGGTATCAAAGACCAAACACTCTCGAGTAAAGACGGTGTCAGTGAACTCGAGGTGAACAAGAAATCAGAGCCTGTGTTTTTGGCTCGAGCGGGCAATGCGTGGGCGTTGTCTGGTGGGTACTGGAATTCTTACGAGGACACCAAAATCAAGGGTTATATTTACACGGATCGCCCAGTCTACCGCCCCGGGCAT
>JAYTKL010000406.1:0-6842 GCA_043730305.1 Deinococcales bacterium
CTGGCTCGAGTGTCTGATACCAGGCTACGGTTGGCTTGGGTTTGACCCAACCAACAACACCCGCATCAACGAATCCCATATCAAAATTGGGCATGGACGTGATTACGACGATGTGCCACCCCTGCGCGGATTGCGGCGCGGTGGTGGCGTGGAATCGATTGGGGTTGAGGTTTCGGTGGATGTGCAACAGTGAATCAGAATCTCGATTTTAAAGAATTTCCAACCGTTGCCGCATAGGATGTTTCGCACTAAACTCGAGCAAATCCCAAAGGTTGCCGTACAAATCCTTGAAGACCGCCACCGTGCCGTATTCATCGGTTTTAGGTTCGCGCACAAACTCTATTCCCTTGGCAAGAAAATCCCGATAGTCGCGCCAAAAATCATCGGTGGCGAGAAACAAGAAAACCCGTCCGCCAGCTTGATGACCAATAAAAGCGTCTTGCTCTGGTTTGGAAGCTCGAGCCAGCAACAAGGTCGCGCCGCCAGATTCGGCTGGAGCGATCACCACCCAGCGTTTAGCTTGGGCGGGTTGATACGTGTCCTCGAGCACCAAAAATCCGAGCTTCTGCGTGTAAAAAGCGATCGCTTCGTCGTAATCACGAACGACCAAAGCCATGTGTGCAATGCCGCGTTTCATGGATTGATAATACCTGACTTGAAAGATTGAAGTTGTTGTTGGGCTGGAAAGTTGGTGCGCCCAACGGGACTCGAACCCGTAACCGCCAGCTTATAAGGCTGATGCTCTAACCATTGAGCTATGGGCGCAATGGAAAGATATTCGGTGTAAGTCGAGTTTCACAAAGAAAAGATACCACGTTTCTCGAGCGACTCCAACACTTGAGTAGGGTGCGCCGTGCGCACCGTCATTCACGCGCACGGCGCACGCTACAACCAGCCTTTTTCCCTGGCAATCCGTGCCGCTTCAACACGGTTGTTCGCGCCAAGTTTGGCAATGGCTTCGGACAAGTAATTTCGGATTGTGCCTTCGGATAATTTCAAATTTCCTGCAATCTCGAGGCTGCTCTGACCTTCAGCGGCAAAGCGCAAGACCTGTCGTTCGCGGTCTGTGAGCGGATCGGCTTCGCTCCAAGCTTCAAGTGCCAGCGTCGGGTCTATCGCTCGAGCGCCAGCATGAACGCGGCGCACGGCGTCGGCAAGATCAGCGGCGGGTGCATCTTTGAGTAAATATCCTGTCGCGCCAGCCTCGAGCGCACGGCGCAAATATCCCGCTCGAGCGAAGGTGGTGACAATAACAACTTTGGTTTTGAGGTTGTGTTTTTTGATCTCGAGCGCGAGTTCCAAACCGGTCATTTTTGGCATTTCGATGTCGGTCAGGATGACATCTGGTTTTAAAGTTTGAATATGCTCAAAGGCTTCAAGTCCATCTCGAGCCTGAAAAATCACTTCAATGTCACCTTCAAGCTCGAGCAGTGCAGACAGCGCACCACGAACCAAAGCTTGGTCTTCGGCAATGATGACACGAATCATGATTGACACTCGAGTTGACCTGAAATTGAATTGGATTCGGTGGTACTTTGCAAGGCAAGTTTCACGCTGATGCCTCGTTTACCGCTCAAAGTGACAAGTGCGAATTCTCCCGCCAAAGCTTTCACCCGTTCTCGCATTCCAGCAATTCCGTTACCAGGTTTAAGCTCGAGTTGCGCGTCATCATAAATTTCTAACATCACAAATTGACCGCGTTGCTCGAGGTTGACAAAACAGGTTTTGGCATTGCTGTGACGTACAACATTTGTAATCGCTTCGCGCAAAATAAACGCCAACGTTTGTTCGGTTGTCCATTCAAGTGTGATCGGCATGATGAATTGCTCGAGTTTGATTTGTGCCGCCTCGAGCGCCAGGGAAATGTTGGCGAGTTCGGCTTCGAGTCCAGTTGAGCGATAACCGCGCACGGCGCTGCGGACTCCTTGCAGGGCTTCGCGGCTGATGCGTTCGACATCACGAATTTCTTGGATGGCTCTGGCAGGATTTTTTTCGGCAAGCTTGCTGGCAAGTTCGGATTTTAAAACGATGACCGAAAGCGTATGCCCAAGCAGGTCATGTAAATCACGGGCGATCCGTTCGCGTTCGGCAATCTTGGCAATGCGGGTCACTTCCTCTTGAGAGCGTCTGAGTTTTCGTCTGGCGATGGCTTCCTGAAAACCGACGTGATTGCCAAATGCGGCAATCACCGTCGAAATCGGCACGATCCAAATCGTCAAACCCGAGCCTTGAATCACAACATAAATGGTCACGGCAAGCGCAATAAAAATACTGAGCAGTGCAGGGCGAATACTTTTTTGAAAACCGGCGAACGAACCCGCGTACACCAGAAAACCAAGACTGTCACCCTGAATCGAAGTCCATAAAAGCGCCATAATCAAATAACTCGAGATCATGCCGATCAGACTTGGAATTTGATACGGGGTTTCCAAATCGCTTTTTTCGGTGCGCGAAAAAAAGAATGCCCAAAGAAAAATACCAACAAACATAGCGATCAAACCAAGATCAAAAACGTACTCGAGCAAAGGTCTGGGTCGGTTGAGAATCCCAAGAACTGAAAGACCAACAAACACCAACCAGACCAGCGGAAACCAGTGCGTCCAATTGTTAGGCTTGGTCTTGGTCATGGTTCAACTCGAGTCTAACCGTATTGTTTGACTTCGTCGCGTTTGTACGCCCAGACTGCCAATACCAAAAACAGCACTGTAAAACCAAAATTCCAAATCAGGTGCGAGTTGAGGCTCGAGCTGTCCCCTGCGCCCAAAGTGTGCCATGCGAGTTGACCGCTGTGATAGGCGGGCAAGTACGGCGCGAGGTCTTGAACAAATGTTGGCAGGTTTTTGATCGGCAAGAAGATGCCCGAGGCGAACGACATCGGCAAGAAAATCAGTTGGGTGATCGGCGTGGCACTTTGCGGATTGCCAAGATAACCAATGAACAAACCGAGCGCCACGAATGGCATCATGCCGAGCATGATTCTGGCTGTTAGCAACAACCAAGTCTCGGGTGCTAAGGAAATGTGTGCGACCAAAATTCCAAACACAAACAATGCGGCAAGGGTGAATAAACCAGAAAGCATTGCTGTCATAATTTTTGCAGTGAAGTACATGATCGGGTGCATGGGCGTTGCCCTGGTTAATCGATTCCAGCCCAAGCCGCGTTCGGCGGCAATGCCAGTGCCAAAACCAAACAAGGCAGAAGAAAGCATTCCGTAAGTGCCGTAAGACGCCAGCAAGTACGCGCCAACCGTCACGCCATTGCCAATGTTTTCTTTGGCGTTGGGCAAACCAAAGAGCGTAAAGAACATGATCGGGAACAACACTGTGGGAATCAAATAACCTGGGTTGCGCAGCAAACGAATGATCTCACAGTACAACTGATAACCAAGGGCGTTAAATGGTTTGTAAGCTCGAGGCTCGAGCGTTTCAGAATTCAGACCAGTCATTGTTTTGCTCCTTGTTCGGTGATTTCCATGAAGGCTTCCTCGAGTCCTGCACCCGCCACGTTGAGGTTTGAAATTTGTAAACCTTGGGCAAACACTTCTTGCAAGACTTTTTCTGGCTCGAGCGTGTACAAATTCACACTGTCACCAGTCTTGGAAAAACGTTGTACGTTCGGGAGTTGCTCGAGCGTTGCTGCATTCCCAGCCTCGAGTTTGAAGCTAACGTTTTTTCCACCGACCCGAGATTTGATTTGAGCGGGGCTGCCCTGCGCCACGATCTCGCCTTTGTTGATGACAATGATTCTGTTCGCCAGCGCGTCGGCTTCCTCGAGGTAATGCGTGGTCAGGATCACGGTTTTTCCTGTTTTGGCAAAGCCAGAAATTTCTTGCCAGAACGCACGGCGCGATTCGACATCGAGCGCCACGCTGGGTTCGTCAAGAAACAAGACATCGGGGTTGCCGCAAATGGAGAGCGCAAAATACAGGCGTTGCTTTTGCCCACCCGAAAGCGTTGAGGCAATCGCGTCTTTTTTCTCGGTCAGGTTTGCCATCTCGAGCACTTTGGAAACCATCAGTGGTTGATGGTAAAACTGGCTGAACAACTGAATCAATTCGCGCACCTTCAATAAACCTGGCACGCCAGATTCTTGCAACATCACCCCAATGCGGGCGCGGTGCTTGGGTTCTCGAGGGTTCTGACCAAATATCTTGGCACGACCTCTCGAAGGTGAACGCAGACCAAGCATCAAACTGATGGCTGTGGTTTTTCCTGCACCGTTTGGTCCGAGAAACGCAACGACCTCCCCAGCCTGAACTTGAATCGAAACGTTACGAAGCGCTTGAACACTCCCAAAAGATTTACTGGCATTCTCGAGTTCTACGGCTAAAGTCATCATTTCCTCCTGTGGTTATTCTCGAGCCTGCCGCATTTTCCAAACAGTGCAAGCTGTCAACCAGCAAACATGACAAAAGTCAGGTTTGTGCTTCCAGCCAAGGCAGCATCTCGAGCAATTCTTTGACCTCGAGCGTGGGAGTTGCCGTGCGCGGTTTGAAGCCGCGATCAATCCAGACCGTTTTGATACCCGCGTTGATGCCACCCTGGACATCACGGTCCGCGTTGTCTCCAACCATGATGCATCCTTCGAGCGGCACGTTTAACTGATTGGCAATCCATTCAAAAATTTCTGGGTTTGGTTTACCAACATTTAACTCGCCCGAAATTGCCACCGCATCAAACCACGGTTCGAGTCCGCAACCATGCCATTTCGGGCGTTGCAAACCCGCCACGCCGTTGGTCACAATACCCAGTTTGTAATTTGGTTTTAAACGCACCAGCAATTCATCTGCGTCTGGATACAACGGATACCTAGCACGCAAACCCTGCCAGAGTTTTTCTAACTCTCGAGCGTCCGCCTTCAAACCGCAATCGGCTAGCGCCGCGTTCCAAGTTTCAAAACGGTACTCGTGAATCTGCGCCTCGAGCAAAGCCTCAAACTCGAGCTTTAAATCGTAAGCCGCCCACAAGCCCTCGAGCGCACTGTGACCAATTCTGGTGGCGTACTCGAGGGCTGGGGCAGGCAAGGTTTGCCACAATCGTTTCGCATGATGCTCCGCAGACGTTGCAAGCTTTTGTGCTTGGGCTGCATCTCGAGTCACACTGAGCGCCACAATCCGAAACGCATGAAGTGAAACGGCTTGGTCAAGAATCAGGGTTTCATCCAAATCAAACAACACTGCTTTAATCATTCATTACAGTCTACCGACTTTTGAAACTCGAGATGGTCTTTCTATTGTTTGGCAATTGTAGGGGCGCTGCTTGCTGCGCCCTGAATGACGGCAAATTCTTAAGGTTGTAAGGAAGATTTCTAGGGTGTTGACTTTCAAACGTTTAAAGGCAATCGCCACTTCTGCCACCCTCTCTTGACCATAAAATGCACCTTCTTGATTCCAAGATGCACCTTCTTGCCCCTTAAAGCAGCACCTAACGGGCTTGGGGCGCTTACGGGCGGAATCGCTAACGGGCATGGTCGCTCATCCCCGACCCTCTTGACCCCAAATATGCACCTGGCGGGCGGGGTCGCCTTCTCCCGCTGGCGGGAGAAGGGAGTTTCGGTTCTTTCTTGTGTAGTTGCATTGGAGGCTCGAGCGACCAAAAATCCGAATTGTTTTGGGCTATCAGAACCCTGTCCCTACGGGGGGAGAGGGTGGCACGTAGCGATCTCGCCCGTTAGGTGCGTTTTGGGATCAAGAAGCGCCGGGTGAGGGCTTCAAGCGCATTCCAGTACATTTTTTGGAAACACATTTGGGTTGTTGATTTTCAAAGCTCGAGTTTCTTAATTCTTCGCGCACATGACAACATTGGGTTCATCTCGAGTTAAACTAAATTCATTAAAACGTCATCTCGAGAAAACAATACTTTACCGCGTTTACGGGCGCTGGGAAATCCACAGCTCGAGCCGTTTGGGTTCGCGCAAGCCAAACCCCTTGTGTTGCTGGCGTACGTGGCGCTCGAGGGTGAGCAGAACCGTGATCATTTGCGCGAGTTGTTCTTCCCAAATGCCAGCGACGCGGCTGGCAGTTTGCGCAGCACGATCAACCGCGTACGACAAATTCTGCCGACTGCGTTTGAGGGTTCAGGCTCGAGGTTGAAAGCGGGCGTGGCTTGCGATGCGGCAGAGGTTTTGTTCGCGCTCGAACATCAGGATTTGGAACGAGCAGTTGAATTGTACGCAGCGCCGTTTCTCGAGATTCTAGAAATTTCGGATATTCACCCAGAGTTGCTCGAGTGGGTTGGTTCAATGCGAGCATATTTGGCTCGAGGCATTATAGAGGCGCATTTGACGTTGGCAGAACGAGCCGTTGAAAAAAATGTAGTGTATCAGCATCTCGAGGCGGCACGGAATATTGCTGGTTTTGAAAACCTCGAGCCAGCTTGGTTAGAGCGCATTACAACACTCGAAAGCCTCAACCTCGAGATGACAAAACCCTTGGTCATTCCGAACAATCTTGGGCAGAGTTTGACCAGTTTTATTGGTCGCGCTCGAGAATCCGCGCACGTGCTCGAGTTGCTGCAAGAGGAAGCCAGACTGGTGACGTTGGTTGGACCTGGCGGTGTCGGCAAAACCCGTTTGGCGCTCGAGACGGCACGGCAAAGTTTGCAACTCGAGGTTTTTAAAGATGGCGTTTTGATAGTCATGCTCGAGGCGATCAATGACCTTGAAGCGCTGTTGTCACGAATCGTTCAAGTCTGCAAAATCAATTTAAAACCTGACGCGCCAGTGCTTGAGCAAATCATTGAAGCCATTGGGCAACGTCAAATATTGTTGGTGCTCGATAACTTCGAGCACCTGATCGAACACGGTTTTCACCTGACCTTGCTGCTCGAGCGTTGCCCAAACTT
>JAYTKL010000407.1:0-2932 GCA_043730305.1 Deinococcales bacterium
ACCGCTGAGCTAACCGCCCATAGCTCGAGGATTGTCGCATGACCTGAAAACTTTTGCAAGTGTCTCGAGTTTTACCAAAACCCTGACTTTTGGTAAAAGTGGGACAAAATGCCATTTGCTTGCAAATTTTTCGTGTATAGTCTTTCTTCGTGCCGTCCCGATGTGACGGTCAGGCGTTTTCGCTGCCACATTATCTGGGGGAATCAAGAGTTCTTTTCGGGTGGCATTAATCGCCTGGAAAGGATTAAAACATGGTTTTTTCTGATTTCGCGCTCTCCGAGCGCGTTGTCTCTGGGCTGACTGCCCGGGGCATCACCATTCCGACGCCAATTCAAGAAGAGAGTCTGCCGTTCACGCTCGAGGGTCGTGACGTGCTGGGTCGTGCCCGCACGGGTACGGGCAAGACGCTGGCGTTCGGGCTGCCGATCTCAATGCGCCTGGAAGCAAGCCGTGAACGCGGTCGCAAGACCCGCGCCATTATTCTTGCGCCAACCCGAGAACTGGCAAAACAAGTCGCCAAGGAACTCGAGTTGTGCGCGGCGCATTTGGCTGTGACCACCATTTACGGCGGCACCAGTTACGGTCCGCAAGAGCGCGATTTGCAACGCGGTGTGGATGTCGTGGTTGGCACGCCTGGTCGCGTCATTGACCATCTTGATCGCGGCACGCTCGATTTGAGTGAAGTCGAGATTGCGGTGCTCGACGAAGCCGACGAGATGCTTTCGATGGGTTTCCAAGATGCGGTCGAACGGGTGCTGAAAAGCACGCCCAAGGAACGCCAGACGATGTTGTTCTCGGCAACCATTCCGCGTTGGGTGGACAAGCTGGCAAAAGGTTATCTCAACAACCCAAAAAAAGTTGACCTGGTCGGTGAGGAAAGCGCGGCGCAAGCCAGCACCACGCAGCACATTGCCGTGCGGGTCAACCCTGCGGCGCGAACCAAAACCCTGGCAGATTTGCTGACGGTGCTCGCGCCAGAACGGGCGATCATTTTCACGCGCACCAAAAAAGACTGCGACGAACTGGCGCTCGAGTTGATTCACCGTGGTCTGGAAGCCGAAGCGATTCACGGCGATCTGGCGCAAAGCCAACGCGAACGGGCGCTCGAGGGTTTCAGGGCTGGTCGCACTCGGGTTTTGGTGGCGACGGACGTTGCAGCCAGGGGCATTGATATTCCTGATGTCGAGCTTGTGGTGCAGCATCACTTCCCAAATGATTCCGAGGCTTATGTTCACCGTTCGGGTCGTACTGGTCGCGCTGGTCGTTCGGGTACGGCGGTAGTGTTGTACACCGACCGCGAACAACGCCAGCTCAAGACCCTCGAGCATGAGGCAGGCGTGTTCTTCGAGCGCAAAGACCCACCGAAGCCAACCGAAGTGCAAGCGAGTGCCGCCAAAAATGCTGCAAAAGTGGTTCGTAGCGTTCCCGAAAGCGTGATCGCTCAATTCCGTGCCGAAGCCGAAGCCTTGGCTGAAGAGTTTGATGTGGACGCTTTGGCTCGCGCCCTGGCTTGGATTGCGGGTATTCACCAAGCGCCAAAGCCAGCCAGTTTGATTACGGGCGAAGAGGGCATGACGACCGTGTTGTTGCGTGCGCCGCGTCTGGGAATTCCTCGAGCCGTGGCGGTCTTGGCACAAGTCATGAACTTGCCTTCCAAATCGCTCGGTAAGATCAAACCATTCAAAGATGGTGTGGCTGCCGACGTTCCAACCAGTGCGGTTGAAGCACTGTTGGCGCAAAATCCGCTCGAGGGTCAAATCGAAATCGAACGCGCAGAAGTATTGCCCGAATTGATTGACCTCGCACCTCGCAATGACCGTGCGTACCAAGACCGTGGCTCATCAAATGACCGTCGTCCTCGTGAGGGCGGCTATCAAAGCGGTGGAAGTCGCGGTGGATACCGTGGCAACCGTGATTCCAACTCGAGCACCAGCACGAGTACGTCTCAAAGCTCGGGCGGTGCACCGCGTGAGGGTGGCGCTCCTCGAGATGCCAACCGTGGACCGTACAAACCACAACGCAAACGCTACTAAGTTTTAGCTTAAATTCAACTCCGTTTCTCTGACTTGAGAAACGGGAGTTTTTGTATCAATTTTGAGTTAAAAAAGCTCGAGAAGCCAAAATCTGCCTCTCGAGCCTCGTGCTATTTGCTTACATGTTCTCGATCAGTGCATCACCGAATTCACTGCATTTGAGCAGCGTCGCACCTTCCATCAAACGGTGGAAGTCGTAGGTCACGCGTTTTTGCCCGATGGTTTTGGACAGGCTGTTCAGAATCAAATCCGCCGCCTCGTTCCAACCAAGGAACCTGAACATCATCTCACCGCTCAAAATCACGCTCGAGGGATTGACCTTGTCCTGACCAGCGTACTTGGGCGCTGTGCCGTGGGTGGCTTCAAAGACCGCATGACCCGAAATGTAATTGATGTTCGCGCCTGGCGCAATGCCAATACCGCCAACTTGGGCTGCCAGTGCGTCGGAGAGGTAATCGCCGTTCAAGTTCAGCGTCGCGATGACATCGTACTCGCTTGGACGCAGCAAAATTTGTTGCAAGAAGGCATCGGCAATCGCGTCTTTGACCAGCAACTTGCCCGACTTGAGGGCTGCATCTTGCTCGGCGTTTGCAGCACTCTCGCCCTGCGCCTCTTTGGTGCGTTCCCACTGCGCCCAGGTGTACACCTGACTGCCAAACTCGCGTTCTGCCAGGGCATAACCCCAATTTTTAAAGCTGCCCTCGGTGAACTTCATGATGTTGCCCTTGTGCACCAGGGTCAAATTCCGGCGTTTGTTCTCGAGCGCATATTTTAAGGCAGCTCGCACCAGACGTTCTGTACCTTCCTGAGACACGGGTTTGATACCGATGCTCGAGGTGTCAGGGAAACGAATTTTGGTGACGTTTAATTCCTCTTGCAAGAATTTGATCAGTTTAATG
>JAYTKL010000408.1:0-3910 GCA_043730305.1 Deinococcales bacterium
CTCAAACACTGTCGCTCGAGTTTCAGCCACTGATCCAATCGGTTGATCTAAATCCAATTCGCATTTCAAAGTCCCGAATAAGCTTTCAGCCACAGCATTGTCCCAGCAGTTTCCTTTCCTGCTCATACTCGAGATAGCCCCAAATTTCTCAAGTGCCAAACGATGAATCCCAGCCGAATACTTCTTGACCCCAAGACGCACCTGGCGGGCGGGGTCGCTGCACACCACGATCACTGTGATGCAATAAACCAGCCGCTGGGTTTCTCGAGCTTCGAGCCATTTCAAGCGCGTCCAGCACGACTTTAGCCTCGAGCGACTGGCTCATCGACCAACCAATGATTTTCCTCGAGAACAAGTCAAGCACCACCGCCTTCTTGCTCGTAAGACAGCACCTAACGGGCTACTCGCGCAGGAACAACCACCCCTGGAGCGTCGGAATGTACGTCAGATCAGCCACCCATTTCTGATTGGGTTTCTCGGCTTTGAATTGACGCTCGAGTTTGTTCTCAGCGACCTCAAGCGCGTGATTGGAGTTCGTGGTTTTCTTCCTGATGATGCCTTTGCGTTTGCCTTGGAGTCCAAGTTCACGCATGATTCCAGCCACTCGAGGACGAGAGCATGATTCGTTTTCTTCGCGTAAACACGCATGAATACGAGCAATGCCATAGGTTCGGCGGCTGTTCTCAAAAATGGTTTTGATCTTGTCGCTCAAGATTTTCCTTTCTTTGGAGCGTTTAGATTCAAGCCTTTTTTGCCACGCATAAAATCCGCTTTTGCTCACCTCGAGCATCCTGCACATGATTTCAAGATTGAACTCGGTGCGATGCTCGAGGATGAAGTTGAATTTTAGCGAGTCTCTTTGGCGAAAAAGCCTAGCGCTTTTTTTAGGATGTCACGTTCCTGCGACCCTGCCCGAAGGTGCATCTTAGGGTCAAGAAGACGGGCGATCTCGAGTTCTCGTCTGAGTTGTTGGTTTTCTTTCTCGCGCTCGGTGAGGGCGGGATTGCCACGACCAGTGAATACGGGTCTCGCCTGGGTGATTCCGAGTTCATGCTCGCGTTTCCAACGACCCAGCATGTTGGCGTTGATCCCGAGATTGCTAGCGGTTTTGCCAATGCCTTCGGTTTGGGCGAGTTTGATGGCTGCAAGTTTGTATTCGGCTGTGTAGGGTTTGTGTCTTTCCATTGTTGCCTCCATTGTGAGGCTGTTCTGGTCGTCCACAAAATCTTATACATATCATTGTTCTGGGCGTATCAGACGGGTGAGTTGATCTCGAGTCGAAAGCCTATTCGGGAGTTAGCGCATGGTCGGTTAGAGCAGAGCGTGTTTCGGGTGGGTCTGGATGCGTTGGAGCGTTTCTTGCGTGGTGGACTGGTTCAGGCTGCGAGTTGGTTTGAGGTGCTAGGGTTACTTGAGTTCGATTTCGTGGGGATTGCGTTGTTGGACACGAGTTAAATTGAGTTACGCCCCCTACAGAGAGTTCTTTTAATTCATCGGCAGCATCTCGAGGTCAGAAAACGGCACGACAAAACTGCCTTGCGTGATGCCTGAGGGCGTGTGAAGCTCGAGTTCGCGCTCGAGTTGCTTGGTGGTGATCTTCCCTTCGAGCGCACGGCGGTAAGCGTCAATCACGCCCGAGACTTGCGCTGGGGTTTCATGCACAAACTCGAGCCTGAAACGCTTGATGCCAGCTTTGCGCCACGCCTCGAGATGAGCCGCGCCCGTTTGCGCACTCGCGCCAAAGACGGTGTTGCGGCAGCCGACGTCCGCCATGACGGGATGCTCGAGTCCACGTTCGTCACGCAGTGCGATGCTGTGCGTTTCGCAAGGATGACCGCAATTGGTGTAATCCGTTCCCGAACTCATGAAGCGGCAGAACACGCAGTGTTCGGTGTGAAACACGGGCAAATGATGGTGCAAGATGACCTCGAGTTTGCTTGGGTCAGAAAAATTGGTGAGTTCCGTAATTTGTTTGGCGTTCAAATCGTGCGTTGGCGCGAGTTTGCTCAAGCCCATCTCGAGAAATGCGTTTGCTGTAATTCCATTCGCGGCGTTCAAACTAAAGTCACCGTGCAATTCTGGGTGGTCTTCATGCTCAAGCAGCGTATGCAGCAGCCCGACAGATCGCACCAGAATCGCGCTTGCGCCAAGGTCGAGCAAGAACTTGTGAATCCGTTCCTCGGCTGGTTTTAACACCCTTGGGCTTGCCACGACAGCACGAATACCAGCCTCGAGAATTTTTTCAACACTCGGACGCAAACCGTATAACTCGAGATAATCGAGCACAATTTCATCGGGATGCTCGGCAATTGCCGCCTCGAGTTGATCGGCTTTCCTGACCAACACTGAAAGCTCAAAATCTCGAGTGGGCGCAGTTTTTAATATGGGCGTATGAAATGTCCGTAGTTGTCCTGGGTGCAATTCGCGTTTTTTGGGTTCGCGTCGCCACGCCATCAAATCCGCCAGCACGGCGCGACGGGCTTTGGTCAGGCTCGAGAGTGGCAGAAATAAATCCCCCTCGAGTTCTACATCAATATTCTCGAGGTAAAATGGCGTGTCGCCAAGTTTCCCAAGTTCAACCCCTAGCGATTCACGGTTCAAAGCGCGTTTGCTGGCAGCTTGCAACGGCGTATCGCTTGCGCCTTCAACTTCACGTCCACGCTCATCTCGAGCCAATAAACGCAAAGGTTCGCCCGCCTGTCCCGAAACCACCCAACTCAAACCGCGCCGCGCCACAGGATCGCCAGCGTTCGTGAACTCGCGGTATTCGCGCATCTGTTGCGGGTCACTGGAGCGCCAGACCCAGTCACCCTCACGGATTCTGCCAAGGTCAATCTGTCCGTTCCCAAAACGCAATTCGACCTCGCGCATCCCGCTCGAATCCTCGAGTTTATTGCCTTTAAAAAGCACTTCAAAAATCTGTCCGCCCTCTTCGCGTTCTTGCGGGCTGCGCCAATCGGCGGCGTCAAACACCAGACCATCGCCAGGTTTTAGCGTAATGCCCTCGAGCCAGACCCGCACGCCTTTCATGGTGATTCTTGTGACTGTTCCGACCTTCAAACCACGGTGGCGCGGCGCACGACCAAGCACAACCTCCTGATGGTTCGTGCCTTGCATGAACGCTGGCAGCAAGCCCCGAGAGTAGACTTGCTCGAGTTGTTGTTTCTCGAGTTTTGAGACTGGTTGAACGTGTCCATCCCAAGCCGCATCGATGGCTTTGCGGTAGGCGTTTGTCGTGGCGGCAACGTACTCGGCGTCTTTGTAACGCCCTTCAATTTTAAAGCACTCCACGCCAATCTGTACCAATTCAGGAATTTGCTCGAGCGCAAATAAATCTTGCGGCGACAACAAATAACGGCTTGCCCCGAGGTCACGCATTTCACCGTCCACGATGAGTTCATACGGCAACCTGCACGCCTGAGCGCACGCGCCACGGTTGGCACTGCGCCCACCCCAAGCCTCGCTCGAGAAACACTGCCCCGAATAACTCACGCAGAGCGCCCCGTGAACAAACACCTCGAGTTCGACGCTGGTGTTCTGACGAATATTTTCGATTTCTTTTAAACTCAGTTCCCTCGCCAGCACCACGCGTTTTGCGCCCAGGCTTTGCGCAAAGTTTGCACCCTCGGCACTGGTGACCGTCATTTGCGTGCTGGCATGAAGCGCCAATTTCGGCGCGAGTTCACGCGCAAGTTGTATCACACCAACATCTTGCACAATAATCGCATCCGCACCCGCCGCCGCAATGCCCAGCAACTCATCCTCGAGCCGCTCGAGTTCGGTGTCAAAGACCAAAGTGTTCACCGCCACGAAACCCATCACACCGCGTTCGTGCAATTGTGCCATGACCTCGGGCAAGGTCTCATGGGTAAAGCTCATGGCTTTGGCACGGGCGTTAAAGCCCTCCAAG
>JAYTKL010000409.1:0-1203 GCA_043730305.1 Deinococcales bacterium
GGCGTGTTCAACCATGCCTCGAGAGGGTTTTTTCAATTTCATGACATTCTCGAGAATGGGGCGCAAAGCGCGTATCTGGACTGGTTTAACATCACGGGTTTCCCGCTCAATGCGTACGACACCAAAGAACCACCCAATTACCAAGCCTGGTGGGGCTATCCCGCACTGCCAGAATTCAACACCGACACGCCAGCCGTGCGCGAATTCTTGTGGGGTGTCGCCGAATACTGGATTCAAAAAGGCATTGACGGTTGGCGGCTCGATGTGCCCAACGAAATTGATGACGATGCGTTCTGGCAAGAATTTAGGCGGCGCGTCAAAACCATCAACCCAGAGGCGTACATTGTCGGTGAAATCTGGGGCGATGCCAGCCGTTGGTTGCAGGGCGATCAATTCGATGCAGTCATGAATTACGTGTTCACCACGATCAGTTACGAATTTTTGGCTGCCGACTTCATTCAGCCTGAAATCATAGCCGAGACAGGAATAAAGCATTTTCAGACGTTGGATGCGCCAAATTTTGCCCAAAAGCTCGAGGAACTGCTGGCGGTTCACCCACCAGAAATCACCCAGGCACAACTCAACTTGCTCGGTTCTCACGACACGCCAAGGGTTTTATCGGTCACGGGCGGCGATGTTGCTAGCGTCAAATTGATGACTGTATTACAAATGACCCTGCCAGGAGCACCCTGCGTGTATTACGGCGATGAAATTGGTCTGGCTGGTGAACGCGACCCAGATTGTCGGCGCGGCATGCCGTGGGACGAGGCAAATTGGAATCTCGAGTTGCTTGATTTCACGACACAAGCGATTGCCCTGCGAAATACTGTTTCAGCTTTGCGTCAGGGTTCGTTTAAAATTTTGTACGCAGATAACATGACGGTGGTATTTCAGCGCAAACTCGAGGATTCTGTCGCTGTTGTGGTGCTGAATGCTGGCATTGAATCACAAAAAATTAGACTCGAGGATTTAGAGGATGGTATTTATCGTGAGCATTTTTCTGGAAACGCATTTCAAGTGGAAGATGATGTTTTAACCCTCGAGGTTTCTGGACGAACTGGACAAGTTTTTATTGCGGGTTAACGTTTTAATTCGTCAGGAAGGAAATTTCAAACCGTGCCAATGATGCTCGATATACCACCAGACCAAACTGTTGCCATTATTGCTGACACTCACGCGAACCTGACCGCGCTTGAGGCGGTT
>JAYTKL010000410.1:0-5321 GCA_043730305.1 Deinococcales bacterium
GTTTTCAATGTCGTTTGTGGTTGTCGCTTTACTTCTGGGCATGTGAAATAGTGTGACACACAAGAAAATGATTTAGTTGGAGTATATGTGCTTCTTGACTATAAAACGCACCTCGCGGGCATAGTCGCTTGCTGCGCCCCTTAAGTGCGCACCTCACGGGCGGGATCGCTTACGGGCTTAGGTCGCTTCTTGATTATAAAATGCACCTAACGGGCATAATCGCTTGCTGCGCCCTTTGGTACATCAAGTCGCAATATGAAACAGGAATGCCAAATTGGATTCCTGTTTTTGTTGATTTTTGAGGTCATCTCGAGTTCTTAATTAAACCCCACGCCAGACAGGTAACTCGAGCGTGAACCGACTGCCCTTGTCGCTGATGCTTTCGGCACGAACATTGCCGCCCATGCCCTCGACGTATTCGCGCACCAGCGACAAGCCAAGACCGCTGCCGCCCGTCGTGCGGGTTCTGGCTGGATCGGTGCGGTAGAACGGCTCGAAGACATGCTCGAGTTCTTCTGGGCTGATGCCAATGCCGGTGTCCTCGATGGTAAACCAGATTTCGCGCCTGACAAGCTTTGCCTCGAGTTTGACCAGTCCGCCTTCGGGCGTGTAACGCAAGGCATTTTGCAGTAAATTCATCAAGACCTGACTAAGGCGTTTCTGGTCGGCTTTGACGTTCGGCAGGTTTTCAGGCACGGCATTGATCAAGATAATCTGCCCCTGCCGCGCCATCGGCTC
The DNA here is from genome assembly GCA_043730305.1 of Deinococcales bacterium. Taxonomy (GTDB): domain Bacteria; phylum Deinococcota; class Deinococci; order Deinococcales; family JAAFIG01; genus JANXTZ01. The sequence continues at coordinate 739 of JAYTKL010000410.1, forward strand.
GAGCGCCTTGACACTGCGCATCACACTCTCAAACACATTGACACTCTCGAGTTTGGTTTCGAGCTGTCCCAGTTCGGCACGTGAAAGCGCGAACAAATCCTCGACCAGCCCTTCCAGGCGCAAAACCTCGTTTTGCAAGACTTTGGTTTGTTCGCTCGACAAGCTTTCGTTTCGCATTTCGGCGCTCTCGAGGTGTGCCCGCATCACGGCAAGCGGCGTGCGAAGCTCGTGGCTGGCACTGGCGGTCAGTGCGCGGTTGGCTTTCAACAAAGTCTCAACCGTCAATTTTTCGCGCTCGAGTTCACTCACATTCTGCTCGAGTTTGCTCGCCATCGCGTTAAACCCCTCGCTCAACCTGGCAACCTCATCTTGGGTTTCAAGCGGCACACGCACGTTCAACTGACCAGCCTCGAGCGCTTTGGAACCCGCCAGCAGTCGCTCGAGCGGTGTGGTCAGGCGTCTTGCCGCCAGATAACCGATAAGCCCAAGGCTCAAAAAGAATGGCAGCAAACCTTGCGAGAGCGTGTCCAGAACCCGTGTGAAATCGTGGGTGATTTTCGCGGCAACGTCAGAAAACGAGACGCTCGAGGTGTCAATCGGGCGCACGATCGCCGCTATCAGCACGGTGGTCTCAAACCCGCCGCTGTCTTGCTGCACTGGACAACCCGAAAGCATTTCCGAACCGACGTTGATGGCACGGCAACGTCCGGTGGCGTTAAAAGCACGAATCTCGTTCCAAGATTCGGTGTTCGGGTCGGTCAACCATTCGCCGATTGGAAACCGCTCACGACGGCTCGAGGCGATCACCCGTCCATCGGCATTCAGGATTAAAGAAATGCGGTTGGCTGGACGGCGGTGCGTTTCAACTTCGCCTTCAAGGGCAATCAAGCGCATCTTGTTCGCATCGCGCTCGAGGTAATCGAGCACGTTCTGCAATTGTTGGTTGCCCGTGTTGACCAAACCAAAGGGTTGAAACGACAACGCCAACTCTCGAGCCTCGGTCAGCGCCGTACCAGAGGCGGCTTGACTGGGATTGCGCACCAGGTCAACCAGACCAGGAATCACGGTAATCATGGCACTGGCAAAAACCCCCGCCGCCAGCGTCAACGCCGTCAAACGCCAACGCAAATACTGGCGTCCCTCGAGCCAAGTTGCCCGCAGCGCATACGCGAAAACAAAACGCAAACTGGTGTTCAGCGCCAGCAATTCCAAACCCGCTTTGGATAAATCTGGTGCGGTCAATGCCTGAAACTCGAAAAAAGCCCGGGTTGGTTTTAACAGCGGTGTGATTTCATGACCCAGCAAACCGAACAAGCCGCCAGCCAGCGCCCCAAACAACGGAATTCGGATGGCACGCCACCAAACATCGGCTTTAAAACGCTCGAGCCGCAACACAGCCAGTACCCACAAACTGTGCTCGGCGAACCAAGCCAGCAGCTCTGGCACGGGCGGTGCGTAAAATCTGGTCAGCCACAACGCCAGCGATTGCAACGCCAAAGCCGTGAACAAGACCTCCAAGAGTGCGAGGGGAAAAGACCGAGAGAAAGGTTTGAACAACCAGCGCAACGCCGCGATTGGCAATTGCCACACCCGAGCCGTTTGTGAGGCTCGAGGGCGTTGGCTGGTCTGGACGCTCATGAATGTATTTTAGCCGAGTCTTGTGGCAAAAGTATTTGCGTTAAGGCATGAAAATCTTGACCGCTTTTGGCAGCACACAGGCTTCAAAAACCGTTCCCATCTCGAGCAGCTCACCGTCCACGTGCGCCGCAGTGGGTTTTTGCCATTCGATCCGCACCTCTTTTGCCCGAACAACCTTGACCTCAGGATGTCCCAAATGAGCGCCTTTTTGTAATTTCGGCAAGATGCCCAAAACACCCAGCGTCGTGAACTTTCCCGCGATCACCACCTCGAGCAGCCCGTCCTTGGGGTCGGAATTGGGTGCGATCTTCAAGCCGCCACCGTAACCGATCAAACTCATGACCGCGATCAGCAACGCCGCCCCGTCATGCACCACCACGCCATCCGCAATGACTTTCGCAGGTCGAGGCTCGAGCTTGGAGAGTTCTGCCAGAATCGCCCACAAATAACGCATCGAACCTGGCAAAAATGCGGGCGCATTGCGTACTTCCCTGGCGATTAAAGCGTCAAAACCACTGCCGAAACCATTGATGAACGCCTTAGAACCAATCCGTCCCGCATCAAAAACCTCGAGCTTTCCGTTGGCAATGATGTTCACCGCCGCCTCAAGGTTGTTTAATGGAATCTTTGCCCCCCGCGCAAAATCGTCACCCGTGCCAAGCGGAATCACGCCCACCGCACGGTCTGAATGGTTGGTCTGCTCGAGTAAACTGGCAATCACTTCATGCAGCGTGCCGTCGCCGCCAACCACCACGATTGAATCGTTGCCCGTTAACGTTTTTGTGAACGCTCGAGCCGCCCCCGCCCTGTCGGTCAAGAACAAGTTGTACTCGAGTTTTCTGGCTTCCAGCGCCGTTTGAAGCGCGGGAATGGCACGGCTGGCACGCCCACCGCCGGCGGTGGGATTCAGAATGACTTGAAGCATTTCTCAGTCTAACGCGTAAAATTGTGGCATGACCCTTCTCGAAGCCGCGAATAACATCCAAACAGGGGAGACGACCAGTCTCGAACTCGTGAACCACGTCCTGGCAATCAACGAAACTCGAGCTGACCTGAACGTTTTCGCGTTTCTGGCAGCCGACCAAGCTCGAGCAACAAGTGAGGTTTTAGACCAAGAAACCAAAACGGGCGTTTCTCGAGGAAGGCTGCACGGTGTTCCAATCACGGTCAAAGATTTGTTCAATGTTGCTGCCATGCCAACCAAAGCAGGAACAAACGCCGTTTTGCCACTCGAGTTCCAAGATGTTCAAAGCGATGCTAGCGCGGTGGCAAGATTGCGAAATGCGGGTGCGGTGATCTTAGGCAAAACCAACCTGCACGAAATTGCGCTCGGTGTGACGGGCGAAAACCCAATCACGCAGGATGTGAAAAACGCCCTCGACCCAAGTTTGCAAGCTGGCGGCTCGAGCAGCGGAAGTGCCGTCAGTGTCGCCGCAAGAATTGGTTTTGCCAGTTTGGGTTCGGACACTGGCGGTTCAATCCGTATTCCTGCCAGTTTTAACGGTGTGGTCGGTTTCAAACCCAGCTTTGGTGTTGTGCCGTTAACGGGCGCTTTGCATCTTTCCATGACTTGCGATCACGCTGGACCGATCACTCAAAACGTCAGCGACGCCCACGCCGTGCTCGAGGTTCTGGCGGCTCGAGATTTTGTGTTAATCCCGCTCGAACTGCCCAAAAACTTAAGTTTTGGCGTGCCTCGAGTTTGGCTTGAAGGTCGTTTGGGTCTTCCTGTAGGGCGTGATTTTGAAGCTTTCCTCGAGCAACTTCAATCTGCTGGCGCAACGGTGATTGACCTCAATCCAGACCATCTCGAGTTGGCATCTTCCAGTTACACGCCCATCGTTCGCGCCGAAGCCGCATTCGTTCACCGTGAGGCTTTAAAAGCGGGTGGTCACGGGTTTTCCGAAGGCGTGCTGCCCTCACTTCAAGCAGGCTCGAGCATCACCGCCATTGAATACTTGGAAGCCCGAGCCTTGCGCCGCCAAGTTCGCGTCGGACTCGAGACTGCCCTGAACGCCTGTGATGCCCTGATTCTGCCCGCCGCGCCATTGCCAGCACCACAACGCGGAACAACTCACGTTACCCTCGAGAGCGGCACTGTAACCCACAGAAACGCCTTCCTCGAGTTGACCGCACCGTTCAGTTTGGTTGGGTTGCCCACGCTTTCAATGCCATTCACCAAAATAGGTGGTTTACCCGTCGGCTTGCAAATCGTTGGCGCTCGAGGTTCGGACGCGCACGTGCTCGAAATTGGTTTGATGCTCGAGAGATTCCTGAAAGGATTACAATAACCCCACATGCTCGAGAAACTGCACTTAAAAAATGTTGGACCCGCCCCCGAACTCGAGATGGAATTCGCGCCCCGATTGAACATTATTACGGGCGATAACGGATTGGGAAAAAGTTTTATTCTTGATGTTGCGTGGTGGGTTTTGACGCAAAATTGGATTACGGAAGTCAACCCACAAATTCAGAATTCAAAACGTAAAGATGCTGTAACAGCCAGTATTTTATCTGAAATTCTAAATTCAGATCAGAAGCGCTTTTCAACGTTGTCCAATTTTGTCCCAATGCAACAACAATGGAGTTCTCCAAAAAAGGAAATTGACAATACGGCAATGGTTTTGCATTTTCGTACAGATGGTTTATGTGCCGTTAAAGACCCTGATAGAAATGAGGGATGGTTTGAAACTCCAGTTTTCGTTTTCGCTGCTAAAGATGTTTGGGACGGTTTTGAACAGAACGGCAAAGTGATTTCAAATGGTTTGATTCGTGATGTTGCAAAATGGCAACTCGAAAAAGGTGTAGCTCTCGAGCAATTCAAAGCTGCTCTTAAAATGTTATCGCCAAATCAACAAGAAACACTTGAACTAGGAGCATTAACTACAGTTAGTATTTCAGATGCTCGAGATATTCCAACCCTGAAAATGCCTTACGATCAGGAA
>JAYTKL010000411.1:0-1526 GCA_043730305.1 Deinococcales bacterium
TTAAGACAAGACTGCTCAAAAACGTTTTTAACGCCACCGACAAGGCTCGAGACGCAAAAATGACTTTGGAATCGAGCGGGCTTGAAACCAGCAAGTCCAAATCGCCGCGTTCAAACAGGGCTTCGACGCTCGAGGCGATTGTTCCTGAGAGCAGCAGGGTGAAGGTGACGAGCACAAAAGTTTGAGCGATGACGATGGCGATGCTTGGTGGTGCAGCGTCAAACGCGAGTTTGCCTTGGACATCTTTGGCAAAAATCAACATCGGCACGATCACTATTGCAAGACCCAAAACCAGCAGTAAAACCATGATCCAGGGTTTCATTTTGGCGGTCAGCGCACGCCAGCTTAAACGCAATTCGTTGCGAATCAACCACGGTAAACTGCCAACGGCATTCATTGCGCCTCACCAGCTTGGGTCAACTCGAGAAACACGTCTTCGAGTGAGGCTTTCGCGCCGTAAGCCCCGACCTCATGGCTTTTGGAACGCAGTTCCTCGAGTGTTCCCTCGGCAATCAAAGCACCACGGGCAATGATGCCAATGCGGTCAGCCAGGCGTTCTGCCACCTCGAGAATGTGGGTGGTCAAAACCACGGTATTGCCCGCTTTGACATATTCGACCAGCAAATCTTTGACTTGTCTTGCGGCGGCGGCATCTAAACCAGTCAATGGTTCGTCCAAAATCATGATCTTCGGTTCGTGAACCATCGCGCCAGCCAAAGCCAGTTTTTGTTTCATGCCCCTCGAGAAACCCTCGACCAATTCAAAACGGTTGTTCCACAAGCCCATCAACTCGAGCAAGCTGGCGGCTTTGGGTGCGGCGGTGTTCGCATCAATGCCCCACAAGCCCGCGACAAATTCCAGGTACTCGAGCGGACGCAGTTTGCCGTAAAGAAGCGGATCGTCGGGCAGGTAAGCCAGAGGTTGTTTTGCCAATTTGGGTTGTCTGGTGACGCTTGCCCCCAGAATCTGCACGTCGCCAGTGTCGGGTTTTAATAAGCCCGCAATCATGCGCAAGGTCGTGGTTTTGCCAGCGCCATTTGGACCCAACAAGCCGTACAACTGCCCTTGCGAAATGTTCAAATTGATGTTCGAGACGGCGGTCACAGAACCGAAACGTTTTTGCAGACCCTCGAGTTTGATGGCTGGAATTTCGCTGGTCATACCTCGAGAATACGACATGGGCTTGGAATTCGTTCCCAGTCCACTCTCATCCCCAACACTTCTCTTCCAGGAGCTATGGCTTGCACACATCTCGAGAAAATCTTTCCTAGACATATTTTTTACATTGCTGTAATGGAATCAAAATTCTTGGCTGTAAACGATCAGTATCGTTTCGAGAGAACAAAGGCAAGGCGCGGCAAGCGACCATGCCCGTTAGCGATTCCGCCCGTTAGGTGGGTCTTGGAATCAAGAAGGTGCATTTTATGGTCAAGAAGCACATATACTCCAACTAAATCATTTTCTTGTGTGTCACACTATTTCACATGCCCAGAAGTAAAGCGACAACCACAAACGACATTGAAAAC
>JAYTKL010000412.1:0-7732 GCA_043730305.1 Deinococcales bacterium
GCGGCATACGGGAAGTGCTCTGCTGTTTCTAGTAACTCGAGGTTTTCGGGAAGGCTCGAGTTGCTCATTGGCAGAGCCTACCACGGGTTCTGTTCAAGACAGAAGTTGACGAAGATATAACAAAGCGTTATATTTGTTTTGTGAATGTCATTGCTTTACGTCGTTTACGCGCATTCTGGAAACAAAAGCCAGAATCCGAAGAAGCATTACGCGCCTGGTATCGCCGATTGCGCAAAGCAGAACCCCGCAACTTTGCCGAACTGCGCCAACAATTTAACGGCGTTGACCTCGATGCTCCATTCACTATTTTTGATATTTCAGGAAACAATTATCGAGTCATCGTGGTCATGGTTTATACAGGTCAAGTTGCATTTATCAAACATGTTTTTAGCCATACCGAATATGACGAATGGAATCAATCCAAAACCAAAAAACTCGAGAAAAAACGGAGGGCATCATGAAAAGCAGCCAAATCATCAAAAACTGGCAAGCGATTCCAGTTCAAGCCCAAATCAAACGTCCTCAAAATGAACTCGAGTACGAACAACTGCTCGAGTTACTTGATAACATCATCGAAACGCTGGCGATACGTTCTGAAACCGTTGAAGGCAGTTCTTTAGAAGCCTTGTTTGATCTGACCAGTGCTTACGCCCTCGAGTGGGAAACTGCTAACGAAGAACCCATTGATGCTACACCTCAAGAAGTTTTACGGCAGTTGCTCGAGGAAAACAATTTGTCATTAAAGCAACTCGAGCGTGAAGGGATTGCGAAACAACCACTTTTGAGTGCTATTTTGTCGGGTCGGCGTGAAATCAGCAAAGCACTTGCCATAAAATTGGCGCAACGTTTTAATACCAGCGTGGATTTGTTCATTGGGTAATGCTCGAGAATTCATTTCACAACCTCGAGCACGTTCTCAGCGACAAATGCAGGTTCGATGTTGTCCCACGTGTGGCGAAATTCATCGATTGAACTGCGTCCCAAACCTGTTAATACCAGAATCGGTTTGCAACCAACCGATGCACCAGCCAGCATGTCATTTTCGCCGTGGTCGCCAATCATTAAACTGTTTTGCAAATCAAGCTCGAGTTTTTCGGCAGTTTGTAAAAACAAACCTGGTTTGGGTTTTTTGCAATTGCAATCGTCGGTTCGTTGGTGTGGGCAAACAAATCAAGCGTCCAGCGTTGCACCATAAATCTTGAGGCTCGAGTTTTTACGTTTGACAGCGTATTTTTCGTTGTTGGGTGCGGTGCTGGCTTGATAAGAACTTGAAGCTCGAGAAAGGATTTTCTATTTCTTAAATATTTGGACGAAAAATAGCAAGTCGGTTGTTGATCTCATCAATACTTCGCGTACCAAGACCAGGAATGTTTTCGAGATCTCTTTCTGACAACGCAATCAGTGCTTTTAAGCTGTCCACCCCTTCGTCTTTGAGGATGTCCAAAGTTTTTTGAGTTAAACTCAAATCTTCAAGGGTCACTTTTCTAAGAGAACCAAATGTAATTGTTACTGGTATTAACTTTTCTTGAACCACCTTTTCATCATTCAATACCCGAATTGCATTTCGCAATTCCTCGCGCTTCAACATCCCAATTCCGACACCTTGCCAAATAGCAAACCAAAGTTTGGATACACCGCCTGGGATACGATCAAGCTCACCTAGCCACTCATCAATCCAGCGCTGACGAGCTTGTTTGGGTAATTTTCGCACCCAATACTCGAGCACTTTTTCAGCCATCCGGGGAAACCAATTTGTCAATTCGTTTGCCAAAATCGACACTACAAAGGGCACAAGAATAAGTAGCAAAATAAACTCTCCAGGATTCATGCTGTCCTCGCTACTGGAATAAGTTTTTGAAGCTTGTTGAGTTCATTGCTTGCGTACTTAATTCCAGCACCAGTAAGGCGGTAATACCGTCGAGGTCGCCGCCCGACTTCTCGAGCATTCACATCTTCAACTTCACTGACAAGAACACCATCATTCTCGAGTCGCGCCAAAATTGGGTATAGCGTTCCACTGAGAAGACCTGTGGTTTTTATAAGGTCATAGCCGTAATGCTCTCCCGTCGTATTCTCAAGCAACGCGGATAGGATTTTGAGTTCTGCCATAGATGCCATGTTTGTATTCTACATACCCCTATGTAGATTGTCAACCTTTGCTCAAGCAGGAAAAATACAAAGCACATAAATATCCACTAATCGTCCAGTCCAAGTTCTTGGGCTTGGTCTGCCAGCGCTTGTCGTGCCTCGAGACTTTCTTGTTCGGTGAGGCGTTGGTATTTCATGACTTCTTGCAACGCAAACCTTCGATGCGATCCGATTCGTCTGCATTGGATTCGACCCGCGTCGGCTTCGTTGACCAAAAATTGTCTCGAGACATGCAAATAATCGGCTACCTCTTGACTGGTCAGCTCGGTGTTGTTTGGCAGGATGGTGATGGCTTGTCCTTGGGCGGCGTTGGTGAGGATGTCGCGCAGCATGGCTACTAAGCCTTGGGGGAGGGTAAATTCTTGGTTTGAGAGTTTCATTTTGACGGTTAAATCTGATTTAAGGGCGTGCAGAATTTCGCCCGCTTCGTGAATGTCTGGTGTGGTTGGGATATGGGTTTGGATGGCTTGAGTCATGGTCGCACCTCTTTGAGACTATACGCTATAAACACTACAAATACCACAAACACCAGATTCCTCAAGTTAATCTAAAATGACTGAAGTGAATAAAGATCAAGTCTTTGCTGTCAAAACCCTCAACCACAATTTAAATTCGTGCATTGCGATGTTCTGCCTGAACCGCTCGAGGTGCTTTTCGGCGTATTCCATAAAATCAAATTCGATGCTCGAGATTCCCGCCTGCAAAAACCCCCAGAATGCCTCGCGCAAGTCCGACGCAAGTCGCATGAGGTGAAGTTGTGCCAGTAATTCTGGACTCGAGCTTCCAAAGTACAGGCGCAATAATTCTTGGCATTGTGCGCCGTCAAGCTCGAGGTTGACGGCAAGATTGCCAAGGTCAAAAAACGGGTTGCCGTTGCCCGCGTATTCCCAGTCCACAATAAAGATGCTCGAGCCGTCAAATAATAAATTCGCGGGCAATAGGTCGTTGTGACACGGGCATTCTCGAGCGTGGGGTTGAAGCGTGGTTTCGATTTGTGTCATTTGGGTTAAAACCAGGCTGACATCTTCTGGAAATTTCACGCCGAACTCGAGCGCCAAAGCGTGATAATTTCTGACGGTTTGAAACGGGTTGAAACTGGACGGGAATTTGGGCGCTTGATGATAGCGTTCGATGGTTTTGACCAGTCGCTCGAGGTGGTTTCTTGCGGTTTGAACGCTTAATGTTTGCGCCCCAATAAACCGCGTCAGAATCGCCGCATGAGGCTCGAGATAGGCTATCGCTTCGACCCCCACCCCGACACGGTGCGCGATGCTGGCACAGGCAAATTCGTGATCGCGGTTGATGCCCAAAAGGGCTGTGCGTTCACCTGCCAGGCGCAGCATGAAAACGCCGTGGTCTGCCTCGAGACGATAATTTCGGTTGGTCATTCCGCCACCGATGGGGACGACCTCGAGCAGTGTGCCAGTGCGTGTTTCCAAGTCGCCGATCAGTTCGGCAGAGAATGACGGAAATCGGGATTTGTTCATGGTGTTGCTTGAAAGCTTAACCTGAACTTACCGCTTTGAATCTCGAGTGACCTCTTGACAAAATCGCGTTATCGAATTACGTTATCGAAAAGCGATAACAACTCGGAGGCACACATGGACGCAAACTTACTCAAAGGCAACCTCGACCTGATCCTGCTCTCAATCCTTGAGGGTGGTGAAATGTACGGACTCGAGATCACCAAAGAAGCCCAAGACCGCACGGGAGGTTACTTCAGCTTCTCAATCGGCAGCCTCTACCCAGCGCTTCACCGACTCGAGCAAGCAGGCTTCATCAAAGGCGAATTTCGCCCAGCGCCACGCGGTGGAAGCCCAGTCAAGTTTTACAACCTGACCGAAACTGGCGGCAAAGAACTGAAAGCACGCAAAGGCGAATTTGACCAGTTTTACAACGCCGTCAAAAGTTTGTGGGGCAAGAATTTAAGGGGTGCATCATGACCCTAGAAGCATACTTAAAAACCGCAACAAAAGGCTTGTACGGCAGAAAAAAACTCGAGGTCAAAACCGAAATTGAAGGCAACATCAAAGAACTGGCGCTCGAGTACCAAATTGCGGGATTAAGCGAACAACAAGCAATCTCACAAGCGATTTTGGACTTCGGGGAAGCCCAGGTTTTAAACGCAGGAATGGTCAAGGTGCATACAATGCCAAAAATGATCAAAGCCATTTTACTGGCAGGCTTACTCTCGAGCGTCGCACTGGTCGGGGTTTCCTCGAGTCTGGCAGAGATTCTGACCTCGAGCGTTGGACCTTACCCGACTTGTCCAGCAGTGTTTTACAATTTCACAAAGGTCGGTGATTGTTCGCCTGAAGCGGCTTGGATACGGCTTTCTGATTTTGCAAAAGATGTGACCGAAGCTGGTGGAACTTTTGTGCGAACCAAACTTGGATTTACGATCAAGTTTCCAAACGATCAAGAGATTCCCGTGCCATTGATCGAAAGTCCCGATCTTGATATCAATAATGGACAAGGAACATCTAAAGGTGCTGTCGTGTTTCAAAAAGATCAGGAAACCTGGGTTGAATTCACCCATATCATTGACATTATCGCCAACAAATCAACACTACCAGTCACGCTCGAGGGTTGGGGAAATCCAATGCTGCACGTTGGCAAAACAACCCTTAAACTTGCTCAGGAAACAGAACCTCTTGCCGCTTTTTATACCTATGGACATGGCATCATTGGTGATATTTTTCGCAGCACCAAAACATTAGGAAATTACGCGTTTATTTCGCCTGTTCTGACGGCAAAATCAGACCCCATTCTTGCAACGCTGAGCTACTTCAAACATCAAATCTTGGTCAATGACAAACCTGGCACAATTTACGTGATTCTGACCAAAAATTACGACAGGCTCACAACCATCAGCATCGCGCCTGTCGCTGCGGATGGAACACTCACACTCTGGCTCGAGCATTCAACGGTGAACTTCGTGGATATGCTCGAGAAACTTGACCCATACCAGCGAATGATTGATCCTCCAGCCGTACTTGTGAAATTAAGTGGACGCCTTGACAGCAAAGCCCCAAAGCTCGAGATTGTTGTGCCAGCCGTAACAAAAAGCAACACCAAGTTTTAAATTTAGACCGAAGCTCGAGGTGAAGGTTTTACGTTCTAAACACGAGAATTAGCCATTATTCTACCCTCATCCCCGACCCTTCTTACCCCTTACGGCAGCACCTGTCTTGATCCCAAAACGCACCTGGCGGGCGGGATCGCTGACGGGCTTGGGGCGCTTCTCCCAACATCAGGAGAAGGGAGTTTTATTCTTTTACACGTATGAGTCAAGGTTTTCTAAAAAAAATTCGTGCCAGGGCAAATGCAGTCAGGTAAAACCCAATATTCACGAGCACCAAATTCCAATCGATTTTCGCATCTCGAGCGTTCAGGATAGAAATAAAAACGGGCGTGACAGGTTTGCTGGGTTGCTCGAGCGCCACACTTTCAAAGGGCATTGGGTAGCCAAATTGCACGGTTTGAAGTCCAGCGTTGTAAATCGGGCGTGGAATGAGACTGGTGGCGAAGGTTAAAGCAATGGCAGCCACAATTGCCAGCAGCATTTGAGCGGGCGGGAAAAGTTGCAGCAAGTATCGTTTGGATGGCAGACGCACGACTTGAGTTTAACGACTTCGCAAGTCTAAAATGCCCCTAGCCAACTCGAGTTTCAGACTCAAAGCGCTTGTGTTACGCTCACCTTATGGTCGAAGTGATTCCTTGCGTAGACATTCAACGTGGTCGTGCGGTCAGGCTGTTTAAGGGTGATCCGAAGCTCGAGACGGTCTATTTTGAACACCCGCTCGAGGCGGCAAAGCATTGGGTGGCGAAGGGCGCGGGTTTGATGCATCTTGTGGATTTGGATGCGGCGACGGGCGCGGGTGAAAACCGCCAAATCATCCTCGAGATTGCCAAAACTTTGAACGTTCCCGTTGAGGTCGGCGGCGGGGTGCGCAGTTTACAAGCGGCGAAAACCTTGCTCGAGGGTGGGGTGCAACAGGTGGTGATCGGCACGGTGGCGGTGACCAACCCAGAAATTGTGGACAGTATTCTCGAGTCTTTCGGGGTTGGCGCAGTGATTGTCAGCATTGACGCCAGAGACGGTTTGGTGGCGATCAAGGGTTGGGCAGAGACCAGTCACACACACGCCACAGAGCTTGCCGCAAAAGTTTGGGCGCAGGGCGTGCGAACACTCATTTACACCGATGTCACCCGAGACGGCACGCTCGAGGGTTTGGATGAACGTCCACTCGAAGAAATTCGGGCAGCTTGGGCTGGGCGTTTGGTGGCGGGCGGCGGTGTGGCAAGCAGCAAGGATTTGGATTTGCTCGAGCGTGTCGGGATTGAGGGCGCGATTGTTGGACGGGCATTGTACGAGGGAACTTTACAGTTTTAAATCAAAAAGGACTCGAGGTTGATCCTCGAGTCCTTAAATTGCGTCTGAAATTTACTTGCCAGGGTTTTCTGAGTTGCCACCCGTTCCAGGAGCACCACCATTTGCACCGTGATGATGCCCGTGATCGCCGTGGCTGCCATCGTCGTTGGGTTCGTCGGCAGCTAAAACGGTGACGGTGGTCGCATGAACCAAGGTCGCGTCGGTGGCATCGACGACGCCTTCAACTTTGACTCGAGATTTGTCGGTAAGCGTTCCAGTGACGATTGCCGCCTTGTAATCCACAATCAAGTAGCAGAGTTTGAAGGTTCTTGCAACTTCGTCGAGTTGCTTGATTTTACGATCCAAAACCACACTCGAGCCTGGGAGTGGATGTTTGTGAAATTCGCCGTCGATATGAACTTTGGTGGCGGTCAGGATCAAACCTGTGGCGTCCAGCATACCTTTAACGTGAACAGTGTCACCATCTTTCAAGCCTGCTGGCAGAGTGCAGGGTGCAACGCAGTTAACGGTGATCGTGCCAAGGGTAAAGCTGGTTGCGGTCAAACCACTGACCTTTCCTTTCATGTGGTTGTCTTTATGGTCGCCGTCCTCGCCAATTTCTTTGTCGGTTTTGACCTCGATTTTGCTGGCGGTAATGTTGCCCGTGACAGGGTCGGTTGTGCCAGTCACTTCGACAAAATCGCCTGATTTGAGGTCGGCAATGGTGTGCGGGGTGCTTGGCGCGGTGTCGTCATCATTGCCCAAGTCAATGCGGGTGAGGCTCGAGACAATCACAATTTGACCCGCAATATCGATTGTGCCGCCAACCACGTCCACGGTGGTGATTGTGCCTTTCAGCTCGAGTTCGATATCAATATCGGTGGCATTTGAGCCGTCGGCTTTGACGGTCACGTGTTGACCCACGCTGAGCGCCCCAGATTTGGCAGTTTCGCCATTGATGCTGATGGATTTTGCCGTGTTCAACGAAAACGTTTTGCCACTGACGGTCAAGCTGCTGGCACTGAGGGCGCTGATTGGACCTGAAACGAGTTGGGCGCTACTGCTGGTGGCTGGAGTGGTGTTGCAGGCGCTGAGGCTGAGTGCCAGGGTGCTCGAGACGATCAAACCGATTAAACGTGGACTCTTCATGAAGTTCTCCTTTTAAAGCTGTACTGAACCTCTTAAATCTTGTACCCGCGAGCTGAACTG
>JAYTKL010000413.1:0-6967 GCA_043730305.1 Deinococcales bacterium
GACCAAGACCACGAACGCCAACGCTTCCCAGAAGGCAAAAACACCAAGTTTATTAAAACTGACGGCGAGCGGATAAAAGAAAGCCGTTTCGATGTCGAAGATGATGAACAGCATGGCGACCAGGTAAAAGTGAACGGGAAAACGTTCTCTGGCGCTGCCAATCGGGTCATTGCCGCTTTCGTAAGCCATCAATTTGGTGCGGCTGGGTTTTTTGGGACCCAAGACTGCGCCAACGATCAGGGCGAGCACACCGATACCGCCGGCGACGAGAAACATGATAAAGACGTGGAGAAATTCGTTCATGGTTTCCTTCCAGGCTCGAGGGTCAAACTCGAGCTAGTGCTAACTTTCACGAGGGAGTTTACAACAAAAGGCTGCATGGTAACAAATTTAACACTTTCGGGCAGGGTTTTTACAGCCCCTCGAGCTACAAAAAAAACTCGCCAGAAACTTCGCTCTAAGAGCCTGTTTATGAAGGGTGTTGAAGTCGTTTGAAGAAGCGAATAGCGATTAGCCAATAGCAAAAACACTTGATGCTCTTCGCCAATTGCTATCTGCTAATCGCTTAAAACGCTGCAAAATCAAGAAATTTTTTCGCACATCAGATTTCATAAACATGTTCTAAATCCAAGGGTGCGGCAGCAATTCGTGCAACGGTTTGAGCAAATCTTTCCCTAAAATCACCAGCGTATCGCGGTTGGCTGCGTTCAATTGCCATATCATTTCGCGGCAACGACCGCAGGGCGCAATCACCTCGCCATTCCAGCGCACTGCCACCACATACAAAATTTTTGACTCGTGGTGTTTGAGCATGTCCGCAACCGCCGCGTGTTCGGCACAAAAGCCCAGGCTGCAAGCAAAATCCACGCAAACACCGGTGAAATGCTTGCCAGATTCTGCCACAATCAAGGCTGCAACCCCGCCCGCCTCGCAATGTTCGGAGGTCTTGATCGGGCGAGCGTAAAGAGCCGCCTCCGCAATTAAATCTGAGATGTTTGGATTCATGTCTCGAGTTTAGCGTGTTAAAGTCAAACTCGAGTGTTTACCCTTCAACGCTCGAGCGCAAGGCTTCAACACCAGGAATCAGACCCTCACGCCAGACCTCGAGTAGCGCATCGACCACTCGCGGGTCAAAATGGCGTCCGCGCTCGGCAATGAGAGCGTTGGCGATCTCGAGTGAAGTCTTGCGTTCCGCATAAGCCCGTCCTCGGGTCATGACATCGAACGCATCGGCTAGACCCACAATTCGCGCCGACAGGGCAATATCTTGATCGCGTAGCCCATCGGGATAACCCTTGCCATCCCAGCGTTCATGGTGCGAACGGGCGACTTGGGCGTAACGCTCGAGTCCTGGCATCGAAAGCAAAAATTCTTGTCCGAGTTCGGTGTGGTTGCGCACCGTTGCCATCTCGTGATGCTCAAGTTTTTTCGGTTTGGACAAAATTGCCATGTTGACTGCAATTTTGCCAATGTCGTGTAGCAATCCTGCTAGTCTTAAACGTTCGAGTTCTTCTTGCTGCAAACCCAAAGCCCGTCCAATCACCAGCGCGTACTTGGATACCCGTTCCGAGTGCTCGTACGTCTCGAGGTCTTTCTGGTGCAGGTTACGGAGCACAAAACCCGCCACGGCAGAATCCATGACAGAATCAGATAGCTCTGTACCATTCATATTCCAGATGGGATTGGCGTTATCGGTGCTCAAGGTTCGCATTGTACCCACATTTTTACTCCAAAAAGTTTCACGCAATTCTTACAAGGGTAAAAATGAAGGGAACTTAAGAAAAGTCAAAAGATTGCGACCAACCCTACAAACTCGAGAAAATCCCGAACCGAGCCAAATCGGGTACGATGCTGCCCGTGCCAAGCCTGACCCTCAAACCCAACCGTGAACGCCGCCTCGAGAATTTTCACCCTTGGGTTTTTAAAGACGATGTCGAGAGCGTGGACGGCGACTTCGAACCTGGCGAGGTACTCGAGATCAAAGCCGCCAACGGCGCGTTTATGGCACTTGGTTACGTCAACGCCCGCAGTTCGATTTCGGCAAGAATTCTCAGTTTTAAACGCGAAGCGATCAACCTCGAGTTTTACCGCTTAAAAATTCGCAACGCGATTGCCAAACGCAGCAAGTTAACCAATACAAACGCCATGCGAATCGTCAACGCCGAATCTGACGGACTGCCGGGCGTGATTGCCGATTTGTTCGGCGATGTTTTAAGCATTCAGTTACGCAACGCTGGAACAGAACGGCACAAGGATTTGATCTTTGAAGCCTTCAAGCTCGAGACCAAAGCCAGCAGCGCCTTTGAGCGTTCCGACACATCGGAACGCCAAAAAGAGGGACTCGAGAACCGAACTGGAATTTTGTGGGGGCATGTTCCAGAAACGGTCAGCTTTCTCGAGGATGGCATCAATTTCAGCTTCTCGCCCGTCGGTGGGCAGAAAACCGGCTTTTATCTCGACCAACGCGACAACCGCCGTTTGATGGCAAGCTTGGTGGATGCCTCGAGTAAGTTGCTTGACGTTTATAGCTACACTGGCGGTTTCAGCCTTCACGCCGCCGCAAGGGGCGCAACCGCCTTTGCCCTGGACAAAGACCCAATCGCGCTGCAAGCCCTCGAGAAAGTCGCTCGGGTTAACGGTTTTGACAAGAAAATCAGCTCGAGGCTCGGTGATGCGCTCGAGGTGCTAGACCAGTTGCTCAAAGAAAACCGCAAATTTACCCACGCAATCATTGACCCGCCAACCCTTGCCAAACGCAAAGATGAGGTCGTTGCCGCCAAACGAATTTTCACGATTGCCACCAAAAACGTGCTCAGAATGCTCGAGCCGAACGGCATTGTGATGGTTTCGACCTGCGCGTATCACATTAAAGTAGACGATCTGATCGAAGCCTGCCGTTTTGCCGCAGGCGACGCCAAACGTAGGCTCGAAGTGCTGGACGTGACCTACCAACCACTCGATCACCCGTGGATGCTGCAAGTGCCTGAAAGTCTGTACTTGAAAACCTTGGTGTTGCGAGCCGAATAACCATGACCACTTTTTACCTGATTCGACATGGCAAAGCAGACTGGGACGATTGTTACGCCAGAGGCTTGAGCGGTTTCCGCACCGATTTCACCAAACTCACCACGCTGGGCAAAGACCAACTCGAGAACACCGCCAAGGATGAACGCCTGACCAAAGCCAGCCTGATCCTCTCGAGTCCGTACACCAGGGCTTTGCAGAGTGCGGCAATCTTGAGTCGAAATTTGCAAACCAAAATTGAGGTCGAATACGACCTGCACGAATGGATGCCAGACACCACGGGCGTGTACAGTTCGCAACTCGAGATTTTTGGTCTGGCAGACGATTTTGAACGCTGTCACGGCATTCACCCAACGGGCGAAACACGGCGTTGGGAAACTTTGGAGCATCTCAAAACCAGGATTTCAGGCGTCTTGCAGCGTTATTTGCAAAAAGATTTTGTGGTTGTGGTCTGTCATGAAATGGCGATCTGGAGCGTGACTGGCACTCGAGATGTGGCAAATGGTCAAGTAATTGAACTCGAGTTGTCAAAATAATCCTGTTACATAAATGAACCAAGCAATACAACTTTGCGCGTTAGACTCGTCTCATGTCTTCAAAACGCAGCAATTTGATTTACGCCTTGCTGATCGTGTTCAGCCTCGCCCCGCTGATTGTGATGTTACTGAGTTTGGGCGTGGCTCAACTAAACGGTTGTTCGGTCAGCGCAAACGAAGTGCAGCCTTGCCTGGTTTTTGGGCAAGACATTGGATCGTGGTTGCTGCTCGGGGCTTTTCTGGGAACATTGATCGTGTTTACCTTACCCACGGGGGTCATGGCAATGGTGGCATTGAAAATTTATACGACCGTCAAAAATAAATCCGCAGGGGTCAAATCTTAAACCAAAGTGCTCAGCACAGATGCGTCTTGAAACTCGAGTTCGACCAGTCCGGCGCGTTTCTCAAAATGCAGTTCGCCGGCGTGGTCGCCAATGTAACTGCCCGTGGTCGGCGGCACGTCGGCGTAATCGCGTCCAAGGGCAACCACGGTGTAACCCAAATTGGGGCGGCGGGCATTGGTTGGGTCAAACCCGAGTGCCTCGAGCTTGCCGTTTTGGTTTGGCACAATCACCTCGAGCCAGGCATGAGAGCCGCCCTCGCCGAGCATGTGACCGCTGACGTAACGGGCTGGCAGTCCAGCAGAACGTAACAATGCCAGAGCAATATGCGCGTAATCCTGGCACAGACCAGCGCCAATCTCGAGCGCCTGACTGGCGGTGGTCGCCACGCCAGTCACACCAGCTTTGTAAGTCATGGCGTTGGAAACCCAATCGCAAATTCGCTCACCAAGCTCGAGCGGCGTTTTGGCACGCAGTTTCAAACCGTTGGCAACCTCGAGCATTCTTGGGTTCACCCGCGTGAAAATCGTGGCTTGAGTCAAACCTCGAGCCTCCATGTCGGTCACGGTTGGGGCTGGCATGTTGGCGGAACGTTCGACGCAAAAGATCACTTCAAAAGTCGTCCAGTTGTTGATGTGCGCTACTTCCAGTTCGATCACCACATTGCCAAAAGCGTCTGTCGCAAGGCGTTTCTCGAGCGGAATCGGTTCGACCCCAAGTTTGAAATCGAGCAATCGCTGATCGCCATAAGCATTTTTGGGTTTGACCATTAAACGCTGTGAAAGGTCAGTCACCATGCTCGGGTAAACGTAAGCAAATTGCTGAAACGAAAACACCCGCGCTCGAGCCACAGAATCCCAGTCAACGCCCTTGTAATTCAGGAACGACACTTGATGCGCTATTTGACGTTCAAAGCTGCCGCCTGGTCCGAGCACCACGTCAAGCGGTTCGGAATGAACATTGGCAACTCGAGGGTCCAAAGTTGGGACGCTCACCGAAGTTCACGCCCAATTTCATCGGGTAGGCGCTCCAAGCTGCTTGCCTCGTCTGCCCAAACGCGTATATTTGCCAAGTTGGTCGCGCCGTAAGTGGTGCTAAACGCAACATCGGCGGCATCGCGCCCCGTGGCAACCACCACCCGACCCGTGCGCGGCGTGTTGTGACGCGCATCAAAGGTTCGCCAAGCGCCGTCCAGATACGCCTCGAACCAGGCATGAAAATCCATTGGCGGCGTGAGTGGCACGCCAATGTCTGGCAAGTAACCGCTGACATACCGCGCCGGAATGTTCAGCGCCCGACAAAAACTGATGCCCATGTGCGCAAAATCCCGACAGACTGCACGCTGCGAACGGTACGCCTCGAGCGCCGTGGTGCTGGCGGTGCTGCCCGCAGAATACGCCACCCGCATGTACAGCAAATCGCAGACCGCCTGAACTTGCGCCCACCCCCCAACAATGTTGCCGAACAAATCCCAAGCCTCGGCACTAAACAAATCTGACGGACAGTAACGGCTGGGCAGCGTGTACTCGATCACCGAATCGGGTAAATCATGAATCTGGGTTTTGGGAAGATCATTCAGCACGGGGTCAAGTCCAGCCGGAACCTCGAGCATGACATCATAAACAATCTTCAATTCGCCCTGCGGCGCAAGCACCCGCCAGACCAAATTGTTGTGACGATCTTCGTAGCGTCTGAACGCTCCAGCCTCAAGCATGGGGCTGATCAATTGCTTGGACTCGAGAATCCTTTGCATGCCACGGTTTTGCACCTCGAGCACGAACATTAAAGGCGCACTGACGGGCAGGTTATAAGTCAGTTCGCAACCCACACGAACGCGTCGCAAATCAGTTTTAGGGTTCAAAGTGGTCAACTGGACTCTTTCATGACGCTCGAGTTTCAAGTAGTGTACGTTAACAAGCTTAAAAACGAAACCGAAATGACCGAAATTACTGAATCCGTCCTCGGGTTTCAATCCTCCAAGCTGGCTCGAGCAGCCCGTTGCGGTGCGGCTGATACCAGTCATGAAGGTTTACTGTCGTGTCAATATGGCTCGGAATCAGCTCGAGCACATCACCAATCTTGAGGTTAACGGCGTCAGGGTCGGTTTTCTCGAGCAAACCGTGTTCGTCACCGGCGGGAGAATACTTCCAACCCGCAAGATTTTTGGGCATGGCAAAACCAGAATCGGTGGACAGTGATTTCAAACCCGCGTCAACAATCGCTCGAGTTTCGCCACTCAAGCTGATAACCGTCGAAAGCACCGTCAAAGCCGATTGAAACGGCACTCCAGGCGTCTCGAGGTAATCTGAATCCATAAAAACAAACGATCCAGGTTGAACCTCGGTGACTCGAGGATGTTCACTGCAAAACGGGTACGTTCCCGTGCCTCCCGTGGTCACAATTTGCATTTCAAAGCCACTGTTCTCGAGTTCAAACGCCACCTTGCCAAGTTTTTCCATTGCCGCCAGACACGAATTTCGGCGGTTCTCAAAACTTCGGTCATGCTGCAAATGACCTTCGTAACCTTGCACGCCAATCAATTTCAAATGCTCGAGTTTGGAGATCTCGAGTGCAAGTTCCAGGGCATTTTCGGGTTGCACACCGCAACGGTTCTGACCGACGTTCACATCCAGCAACACTTCGACCCGCAAACCAGCTTGCTCGAGTTTTGCGTTCAATGCTCTTGCCGCCTCGAGATTGTCAACCACAAGTTTGATCTTGGCATGATTTTTGAGAAGTTGAACCAGACGCTCGAGTTTAGGCGCTCCAACCAGTTCAGTCGTGATCAGAATATCTTCAATCCCAGCCGCCGCCATGACCTCAGCCTCACCGAGTTTTGCCACGCAAATCCCAACCGCGCCAGCTTTGAGCAACTTGTGTGCGATGACCGAACTTTTACCCGTTTTTAAATGCGGACGAACTGAGACGTTTTTGCCCTCGAGCGCGGCAAAACACGCCCTAATATTTTGTTCAAAAACATCCAAATCCACCAACAAGGCAGGCGTATCCACAAACTCGAGACTCGAAGAATTCATAAACCACTGTACCTGTTACGGGTGCAATTAC
>JAYTKL010000414.1:0-3503 GCA_043730305.1 Deinococcales bacterium
GGCTTATTTGGTCGCCGTGAAAACTGGCAGTGACCAGAAACTCGAGTTTCTATCCGAAAGCACGCTGTGGTGGTCTGAGGGCAAGCCAGACGCCTGGAACGGTGCAACGGGAACGCGGCGCGAATGGCGCGGCAAGAAATTAGCATTGGCATTAAAAGTTAAAAATATTCTGTGGGCGAAACAAATGGGCATAACGCAAATCAAAACCTTCAACGATGATGTCAACCGCCCAATGCTCGCCATCAACGAAAAACTGGGTTTTGTCAAACAACCCGCCTGGGTGCATTTTGTACGGCATATTGAAAGGAATTCATGAAACTCGAGATTAGACCCGTCAACCCAAACGAAGATTTTCCTGAAATACTCGAGGTTTTAAATGCCTCAAACCCGAACTTTCCAATGACGCTCGAGCGTTTGGGGCACGAAGAGGCTTCTCGAGATTCAAATTTTCATTTTGCGGCTTTCGTGGCGGTGGTCAATGGTGCAATTCGTGGACTTGCGAACGTCTTTGAAGACCCGTTCGCGCACCGAGTCGGCAAGCTTAATTTACAATTGCGGGTGCATCCAGAATTTTGGGATTCACGCATCGGCTCGAGTTTGTTCGAGCATGTTTTAAACCACATCAAACCGCGCAATGCCGAGGTTTTGCAATCGGGCGCGGGAGAAGATTGGACTCGAGCCATCCGCTTTTACACAGATCGCGGCTTTAGCGAAACCTGGCGACGCACCGAATCCAGACTCGAGACAGCAAACTTTGATTTTACGCCGTACCAGCATCTCGAGGCGCAAATCAAAAGCGCCGAAATCGAAATCAAAACCTTTTCAGAACTCGAGTCTGACCCAGATCGAAACACCAAACTCTACGAACTGGATTGGGCACTCTGGCAGGATATTCCGTTCGGTGAAGAGATTTCCAGACCAAGTTTTGAGACTTGGCAAAAAGAAATGATTCTTGACCCGATGTTTGAACCCGATGGCTGTCTGATCGCTGTGAAAGACGGTGAATTTGTTGGCTACACGAGTTTTCTAAAAAATCCTGCTGGTTTTTTGTTGATTGCTATGACTGGTGTGTTGCACGAATCTCGAGGGATTGGACTGGCAACCTTGTTAAAACTTCGAGGCATTCGTTACGCGCAAAGCATTGGCAACCTCGAGATCAGAACCTTCAACGATGCACCAAATACTGCCATGCTCGAGATGAACCGCAAGCTTGGATTTGTGCGTTTTCCTGGTTGGATTCGCTTTGAAAGGAAACTCTAAACCATGCTCGAGATACGCCGTGCCACAATTGATGATTTTGCTCGGATTAGCGAAATCCAGAATCTTGTTTCGCCAGAACGTCCTCAAAGTGCCAGCGAAATGCTCGAGGAAAGCAACAATCACGATCCTAAAATAAAAGAACGATATTTCGTCGCTCTTTTTGATCAAGAAATTCAAGCGTTTATGATGTACACCCAACATCAGGATCACTTTGATCCACAGCATTTTTGGCTTCGGGCAGCGGTGCATCCCGATTTTCGCAGGCTTGGCATTGGATCAAAATTATTTCAAACTGTGATGCAAGACCTCAAGGCGTTTAACGCGACCTCACTGCAATGTGGTGTTCGAGAAAGCCGTGATTACAGCCTTAGATTTCTCGAGCATCACGGTTTTAGCGAGGAATGGCGGCGCGTCAACATGGTGCTTGATCTCGAGCATTTTGATACCATGCCGTTTGAGGGTTTGATTGCAAAACTCGAGGCGCAAGGTTTTGAGTTTAAAACCATAGACCAACTACGTAACGACCCCGAACGCGATCAAAAACTTTGTGATTTGGGCAATGCTGTGTCAAACGACGTTCCACTTGGAATGCCGTCCACGCCCCTGACCCTTGAGCAATTTCAGAAGTCCATTCTCGAGATTTCTTGGGCGAGAGAGGAGGCGTTTGTTGTGGCAATTTTTGACGGACGTTACGTTGGATTGAACAATATCGGCGTGGACACAAACGGTCATTCCTTTGTGGATGTGACGGGTGTGCTGTCCGAGTTTCGTGGGCAAGGATTGGCACAAGCTTTAAAACTCATCGGCATTCAATGGGCATTAAAACAGGGCATTGCAAAAATGTTTACCGCCAATGATTTAATCAACGCGCCCATGTTAGCGGTCAACAAAAAATTTGGTTTTGTGCATGAAATGGTTCAAGTTCGTTACGCCAAAAAACTTTTAGGAACAATCATGAAACCCAAGATACGACCTTTTAACCGCGCTGACCTGCCAGCCATTATTGACCTTTGGAATGTCGTGCGTCCAAACCAGCAACGCACCCTCGACGAAGCCGAATCTGACATGGACACGCTCGAGCCAGAATTTCAAACCACGTTTTTTGTGACCGAACTCGAGGGTCAGATTGTGGGCGTGGCGGAAATCTACCGTCATCCTGGCATGTACCACCCACACAAGTTCTTTGGCAATATTTTCGTGCATCCCGAACATCAGAAAAAAGGAATTGGCAAGGCGTTATATCAGCAAATGTTGCAATTTTTAACCGCCCTTGAAGCCATCTGTTTTCGCACGCAAGTCGCAGAATCGGACGAGCACAGCCTTCAGTTTGCCAGTGCTCGAGGATTTAGCGAATCCAAACGCGATTTTGAGAGTTTGCTGGCGGTGAAAAGCTTTGATTTCTCGAGGTTTGCAGGACTTAAAAACGTTGAGGGCATTGAATTTCACACGGCAAAAGAACTGGATTCGACCGCGTTTCGCCAAGCCTTTTTTGATTGCTTTACTGCCACCCGAAACGACGTGCCACGCTCGCAAGCCGCCAGTCCACTCAGTTTTGAATTCTTTAACGAACAAGTCCTGGGTGACGAATATTTTCTTTGGGACGGCACGTACATTGCCCTAGACCCAAAGACCGACACCATCCTCGGGTTTTCGGGCGTTTACCAGGGCGCAAGGGAGGGTTGGATGGATCAGTGGCTGACCGCAATGCGCCGTGAAGCCAGGGGGCGCGGGATAGCGCTGGCATTAAAGCTTCGGGTTGTAAAATACGCGCTCGAGCAAGGCTACAGCACCATTCGTACCGACAACGACACGCGAAACGCACCGATGCTGGCAATCAATGACAAACTCGGTTTTGTGCGTCAACCCGCGCTGATTAGTGTGGTGAAATTCTACCGAGATGACGAAGATGTTGTACAGTAATCCTGTACGGGGGTTTTATGTCAATTCAAACCACTTATAGTCATGCTCGAGCCAACCTTGCCAGTCTTTTAGATGCTGTAGACAATGACCGTGAAATCGTCGTGATTCAACGTCGAGGTCACGGTGATGTTGCTTTGGTTTCAGCCGATGAACTCGAGAGTTTGCGTGAGACTGCATATTTACTGCGATCACCTGCCAATGCAAAACGCTTGCTCTCTGCATTGCAACGATCTTTAGAACACGTTGAAAATCCTCAAACTGTTCAGTCTTTACGAGAGGAATTTGGTCTTGTCGAATAAACCTAAACCCGAACGACTGGCGGT
>JAYTKL010000415.1:0-1500 GCA_043730305.1 Deinococcales bacterium
GCTCAAAACGCCGTTGAAACCCGAGTCGAATGCGAATATTTTCAACTCGAGGAAATACACGGTACGGATAAGACCGTGGTTTCCAACACCGAACAATCGAGTTTCCATGCGATCACTGTGACGGAAGGTCGCGCAGACGTTGTTTTGGGTGACGCTCGAGTGACCCTGGGCAAGTTTGAAACGGTGATTGTTCCCGCCAACGCCCTCGAATACCGAATTGAACCACTCGAGCCTTTCACGGCGTTGCGCTCGAGCGTTCCAAACGATTGATTTTAAAGTAAGACATGTTGGCGAGGATTGAGCTGAGAACGCATCGCGCCTGCCCCAGACCGCACGGAAGCTCGAGCGAGCCTTGTTGCTCAGCATCCAAGGCATCGCGGTAGGGTTAAGAAATACAGCTTACGTCGGGTGCTAGTGGTTCATAGTCCCAACCACAAACCCAAATTATGGGCTGCAATCTTACGACAAACACTCGCCCGTACCGACCAGAACGAATTCAATTGATTCAACACCAGAAAATGTGACCTGGTTAAACTCGAGAAAACAGTCTCAATCAACTTCCGTGCTGAATCCATCAACTTCAACCACGGTACTGGGAATTTCGTATTCTTCTTCGGTGGCGTGAAAACCCCGCATCCCACATACGCTTTATCCCCCAGTACCCGTTTCAGATCGTCTTCGTTGTCGTTCAGTAAAGCCTGACACACTCTTGGGTCAGAGACATTCGCTGGAACAATCGCAAACCTGCATGTCATCTGCGCGTTGTTCACCACAGCATGTAACTTAAATCCATACGTTGCGCCCATCGTTGAGAACCCTCTTGCTGCTTCGGTCATGGCTCGAGGTTGAGAACGTCGTTTATCCCGACAAACAGGTAAGGGTTTACTGTCAATGGCATAAACGGTGTCGTCATCAACAGTGTTGGCGAGGCACAACCCAAAGTCAGCCATGATGCCTTCCAGATTTTTGAGAATACGGTGATATCGGGTGATGTGCGGGAGTTCTTGGAATAAGTGTTTGAAACCAAGTTTGACTTTGATGAACCAGTGTTCACTGTGGGGTTCTCGAAGGAGTTCTCCGATCAGGGCGATGGTCATGATCTCGGCGTATGACGCTTTTTGTTGGGTTGATGTTGGGAGTTTGAATCGTTTTTGCTCGTGACTGAGTTTTAAATAATCGTCTACAACGGTGTAAACGATAGTGAAGAGGTCTTGGATGATATGCTGCTCGAGGAGGTGGCGGATTCTAGACATTTCTGCCATCTTCAACTTTTTAAGCCATTACTGCTAGCACCCGACGTATTTTGTAAAAAAACCTGAGAGGATTTACTTTGAATCTCGAGAAATTACCTTTTTTAGCCGAGGCTTTACATCAGCGTTTTGGTGGGCGTGAACCTTTTGGCATCATGACACGGTTGCTTGAGGAATGTGGCGAGTTGGCTCAAGAAGTGAATCATTTTGAAGGTGGGGAAACAAAATTACAAAAACATGGTACTCCCAG
>JAYTKL010000416.1:0-11614 GCA_043730305.1 Deinococcales bacterium
CAGCAAAACTCTCGATTCGTATCATCATCTTGTCAAAGAACTCACCCGCTCGAGTTCCTTCCCTTGCGGGGGGCGCTCTCGAAGGCGGCGATAAATGTATCACCCAAGTTGGGATGTGTCAACACCTGATGTTTTGGGTTTGGACTCGAGTTGTAAAAGATTGATTTTTTACGTCAGGGACAAGTCCAGGTAAGCCAGTGGAATTTGAGGGATAAAACTCAAGCTTCGAGAACGCGTCATTCTTGAAGCCCGAGATTATTATTTTTGGGGTTTTAGAAAATTGTTCGTGATTGCAGAAAAAGCAGCGATTGTGCTTGCCCCTCTCATTCCCAACTTTACTGAATTCTCGAGAGATAAAAATTTCTGTGCTGGACTTGATTCGTTTTAAAACATTGAAAGAAACTGGTGGCATTATGATTGGTTGTCTTAAAACAACCGCAGTCTTTACTGCACGGTCTGTTGGATTTCGATTGCGCCGTAAATCTCGGGTTGTTCAACCTCGAGTTCTCCAGCACGAACGCCCTCAAGCATGGCGCTGAATAAAACGGTGCGTTCGCCCCAGTCGGTGGCGGGAATGTCTGCAAAGAAGAATTTTTTGAGCTTTTGACTGAAGACACGTAGACGCTCGAGAGCTTGGGGAAGTGTTAAGCGGTCATGGGCGAGGTCAAACAGGTTGACTTCGCGGACGCGGCGCTTGGCGGCTTCGACCAGATCGCCGATGCTTTGGGTGAGTGGGCGCATTTTGCGCGGAAGGTTGATTGGTACGGGGCTGGCAATCAGCATTTTTGAACGTTCTTTGCGGCGGTCACGCAAGAACGAGATTGCACCCTCGAGTTGCGCCAGGGCTTCGACGCCTGAGAGGACATCCTCGAGTGAGGCATCAATTTCATCGGCGTCTCCATGATGAACTTTAATGGGGCGCGGCAGCAACAAACGCGCTTTGAGTTCAATCACGCCAGCCAAGTGCGGCAGGGCTTCGGACGCCAAGTCCAAACTGCCGATGCTGAGAACCTCGAGTTCGGTGCGAAAATTTTCAAAACGCAGCAACACGGCGCGGGTCAACTCGAGGAGCGGCACAAAAGCGGGTTCGAGCTTGCCAGCACGCAACGCGGCGGCAAGCTCGAGCAGCGTGCCTTCAAAACCTTCAAAACGAGCAATGAAGGTGATCTCGAAGGTGTCTATTGGCTCGAGGATGGCTTGGGTCATTGGCTGACAGGACGGATTGAATTGGGGCGCAATAAACCAATCGCGTCACGAACCTCGAGCATCGTCTCACGAGCAATTTTCTGGCAGTGTTCTGCGCCAGAAACCAAAGCGTCGGTGACTTCATGCGGGTGAGCTTGAAGGTGCGCGGCTCGAGCTTGAATCGGCTCGAGGGTTTCCATCAGACCGACCATCAGGCGTTTTTTGCAATCAATACAACCAATGCCGGCGGTACGGCAACCCGTGTCCACTTCTTGAATGGTCTCGAGGCTCGAGAAGAGCTTATGGTACGAGAAGATCACACACTTTTCTGGTGTTCCAGGGTCGTTGCGGCGCACCCTAGCGGGATCGGTGGGCGCAACCCGAATTTTCTCCCAGAGTGCGGTTTGAGGCTCGAGCAACTCGAGGGTGTTGTTTTTGGATTTACTCATCTTGCCCGAATTGTCCAGACCAGGCACTCGAGCGGCGCTTTTGTCGATGCTGGCTTTGGGTTCTGGAAAGACAGGATTTTCGGGAGAGAACCTGGCGTTAAAACGCCGCGCGACCTCACGGGTGAGTTCGATGTGCTGAATTTGATCCTCGCCGACGGGAACGGTATCGGCTTTGTAAAGCAGAATGTCGGCGGCTTGAAGCACGGGGTACATCAGTAAACCTGCCAGAACGCTGTGTTGTTCGGACTTATCCTTGAATTGCGTCATGCGCTCAAGTTCGCCGAGCGGGGTTTGGGTACTGAAGACCCAGCCAAGTTCGAGGTGTTCTGGTACGTGTGACTGTGCGAAAAGCACAATTTTGTTGGGGTCAAGTCCCGCCGCCATGTTCGCCAGCGCCGCGTCGAAGGTGAGTTTCCCAAGCTGTTCACGGTCATGAGGAATGGTGATGGCGTGATAATCCACAATGCAAAAAATTGCGTCCTTACCGATTTGCTCACCAATTTTGACCCAGTTGCGGATTGCGCCCAAGTAATTGCCGATGTGCAAGTCGCCGGTTGGTTGAATGCCAGAAAAAACACGTTTCACGGCTCGAGTATACCGCCCATTTGAGATTTGCTTTGAGACCAGAGAAGTGGTTGAACTCGAGTGCGGGGTAATTCAATTTGATTATCTCGAGTTTCTTTTTCAAACTAAAAAATAACTATTTTCACTTAAAACGAAAATTATACTTAACAAATTATAAGATTAGGTTTTATAGTATTTCCAGGAGGCAGGAAAATGAACAACCAAACCGAATGGGCACTCAGCGTCAACCGTCAGCACCTCGAGCAACTCCTGCACGACGCAGACAACCACCGTCAACTTCAAAGCGCTCTCGGCAACTGGCGACACCAACTCGCTCAAACCCTACAAGCCTGGGCAAAAAAACTCGAACCAGAACTCGAGCTTCAAACAACCAGAAAAATGGCATAAAAAAAGGCATCCGAAGATGCCTCGAGATTGAGCAAAAGTTTTTCTAACCGCAAGAAACAGTACCGCTCAACACCACCTTGCAATCGCCTTTTTGCTTCACGAACTCGAGATTCTCAGCCGCATCATTGACCGCGTTGACACCACGTTTGATGGCGTTCACCTTGCCCGAAGGCGCGATAATCACCGTGTCGCGGCTGTACAACCCAAACCCCGAAGCAACATCGAACGCCTTTGCCAACTCGAACTTGGTATCGGGGATTTGCGGGATTTTTAGCGCGTACTTTTTAACAAAATCACATTGTTTGCCGCTCGCATCGTTCGAGACGCCGTACACCACCGCACCCGCATCCAAAAAATCTTGGTAACGCTTGGTGTACTCGATATTCTGCGCCGTGCAACCACTTGTAAAAGCCCGAGGGTAAAAAAACAGCACAATCCACTTTCCCTTGTCTGCCTCGAGCTTGATGGTTTTGCCAAACGAATCCTTGATGGTCGGCAGCGGCGCGAGTTCGCCGACTTTTAACGCCAGGACGAGGCTCGAGCAAACCAGTACAGCCAGAAATGCGAACAGGATTTTCATGACTCGAGTCTAGTCCTTTTGCTTAGGATATTTTGTAAACTGGCTTTAAGTTCTGTGATTTCCAGAAAGTTTCACGGGAACTTGCAACTCAATCACGCAAGGCACACCCTCGCCGTAACCCTCAGGCATCTCGAGATACACCTGACGCACCGCCCCAACAGTGCTGTAACCATTTTCTTCGACCCAAGCGAGCAAGCCAAGCAAGGCATCTTCAACTTTTTGCCATTCGTGTACACCCTTAAACTCGAGGTATGCAGCCATCGGCACACCTGCCAGTTTATAAACCTTAACCAGGTCGCTTTCTGGGATTGGTTTCTCGAGCATTTGCGCGACTTCCATCTTCCAGAAATCATCTTGGGTTGGATGCGCAATATTGATCTGCGGCAAGGCACTCTGAACGCCGCATTGTGCCAGATGGTCGAACAAAACCAAATAATAATTTTTGAGTGATCGAACCTTTTCCTCGAGCACATCAAGGTCAGGATTGCCGACAGACGCGACCAAGCAAGCGGGCAGCGCTTTGAGATTGACTGAATAATCAAACATGTTGTTCTCCTGACCGATGCGTTCAAGCCTGAGTTCGACTTGTTCGAGCCGATTTTTTTGTTCCAAAATATGGGTTTCCAGTTCGGCTTTGCGCAACTCGAGCAAGTCCTTTAAGCGTTCTGGCGCGAAACCGTTGGCGGTTAAGGTCGTAATTTGCTCGAGTGAAAATCCCAGGTCACGCAATGCCAGAATGCGGTTGAGTAACGCCATCTGACTGACGCCGTACTCACGGTATCCGGTCAGAGAATCAATACGCGTTGGTTTGAACAAACCAATCTCGTCGTAATGACGTAACGTTCGGGTAGAAACTCGAGCCAGATGCGCAAGATCACTGATTTTCATGTTGACTTCCTTTTGTTTGAGCGCTCGAGAATCACAATGGACGTTTCCGTAACGTAAAAGTCAAGCGCCTACAAAGCACTCGAGAAGTAGAAACGAACCTTGAATGATTGCTCATAAACCCTAAAATTCTTCTCGTACACTCCTTCTATGAAAAAGAACCTGCAACTCGCCGTTCTCGCCATCACCGTAGCTTTATCCAGCGCCAAAGCCACCGACGCAACCTTGTACTACAACTTTGCCGAAATCCGCGAACCCGTGCAAATTACGGGCAACCGTTTCGATTGGTCTCCAGCCGCCGACCTTGGACAGTACCTTGTGCCTGGAAGTTTGGAACTCGAGTACCCAGAAATTTTTAACGTTAATCTTCTGCCTGCCAGCCAGAGTTTGTTGACGGCGTTTGAAGGCAAAGAAGTGCTGTTAAAACGCGATAACAAACTGGTCAAAGCCACTGTCATCAAAGCCAATATTGGCTTGTTTCAAATAGGCAACCAGTTTGTGCAAGCCAACGTTGCCGATGTGGTTTTTCCAACACTCGAGGGTGTGCGATTTGCCCCAACCTACTCGTGGACTTTGGGTGGCAGTGGCGGCTCGAGCGTGCTGACATACTTGACGAGGGGCATCACTTGGAGTCCACGTTATACGCTTGCCATTAAAGGCGATGATGCGAAATTAACGGGCTGGGCAGATGTCCAAAACGCAAGCGGTGTGGAGTACAAAACACCGAAACTCGAGTTGATCGCTGGACAAGTCAATTTAAGTTCTGGAAATTACGACCAGAACGTGCAACCTTACGCCGTTAACGCCGCCGCCCCAATCGCCAAAGCCTCGAGCGACAGTGCGCCAAGCATCGAAGCCGCAGGTGAAAGCGCGGGTTTGCAGACCTTCAAATTTAACAGCCCTGCGACACTGGCAGCCCGCACCACGACCAGCTTGCCGTTCATCAACACCAAAGCCAGCCTCGAGCGGAGTTTTGAGTATTACAGTGGTTTTAATGGCAGCCCAAAAATTGTGGTGCCACTCAGCCGCGTGTACAACATCAAAACCGATTCAGATTTGCCAGGTGGGGTCATGACCGTGCGTGAGGATGCCAGGGTGGTTGGGCAAGCTCGAATCTCTGACAATCCCAAAGCCGAAAAAGCCACGGTCAACCTGGGCGCAGATTTTGACTTACGCTTGACCCGCACGGTACAAACCCTGAGCCGCACGAATACCAACATCAAGTACAAAGTCAATTTCAGCATTACCAACACCAAATCCAGGGCAGTCACAGTCAAGATCAATGAGGTTTTGGGTGGGCAAAATTACGCGCTCGAGGCTGTGAAATTACCGAACATCAAAAACAACGAAGAGGGCATCAGTGCGGTCAATACCCTGAAACCAGGCGAGAAGTTCGAGGCGACCTATACGATCACTTTCAAGTACTAAAAACCGCAACAATTCAAAAGCTCGAGAGGTTTTGGACTCTCGAGCTTTTGTTTTGAAATTTACGACTCTGGGTATTTCTCGAGCATGTGTTTTACCGAGCCTCGAATCAGTTTCTCGAGCGTGGGGAGGTCAACATCGGAGAGTTTTTTGATGTACAAACACGACTTTCCAACCACATGTTTTCCCAGTTGAGCACGTAATGCCTCAAATTCTTCAAAACCACTGACGATGTAAAGCACGATATTTTGTTTGCGTGGCGCGAAACCAATTCGCATCCAATCGGCTTCGCGCCCAGAGGCGTACCGGTAATGGTAAGTGCCAAAACCGATGATGCTCGCACCCCACATTTTGGCGCTCGAGTGGGTGGCGTCTTGCATGATCTGAACGATGGTCTGGCAATCGTTGCGAACCTGGTGATTTGGGATTGACTCGAGAAAATCACTTACGGAAGCATCCGTTAATTTGGTTTTGAGTTCTGCCATAACTGTCCTTACGCTTCAATAGATTTTCAGAACGCAGCCTGTTTTTTTGTTGACAGCATAATAGCGGCTTGGGTCCAAAACTTCAATCACCCCAATCAGAACTGTCGAAGCCGTCGCCGAACGAATGCACAAACTCCAAGCTTTGAGCGTCAAACTTACGATTGTTGACTTTGACACGGGTTACTCGAGACTCAGCCATTTGTAGGGCTTGACGTTTGATATTTTGAAAATTGATAGGTCATTTGTGATCGACCTCGGGCTACAATCTGAAATGTGATGGTTCTCGAGCGTCCAAAGGTGCATTTGGGAACGTTTTGTTGAAGCATCGCGTATCGTGATGCAAGAGGAAACCTCAATTCCTCTCGCAGTTGTCAAACACGCCTTGACAAGGCAATCAACTACAACACATTGATTCTCTACTGCATCATATGTTTTGGAAAGTCACCCAAGGAGGAAACACATGGCATGGCTCGAGTGGTGGAATTTCATGTTTATTGCACCACTGGGTGCAGGAATCATCATGGCGGTATTGGTCGTGTTCTCTGGAGCGTTCTCGAGCGACAGTGCAGGACATGGACACGGTGAAGCTGCCGACACAGCCGATCATGACGGACATTTTGATGGCGGTCATGGCGATTCAGATCATGGTAAAAGCTTTGATCTTTTCGCCTGGTTTGGCATCGGACGCGGCGTAAGTATCAGTGTAATGCTGCCAATTCTTTTGGCTGGCTGGGGGCTGACTGGATTTTTGAGCAATTTAATTCTCGAGCCAACCTTGCGTTTTCCTCAATTGTTCAGCGCTATCAGTGTGATCGTGGCTTTTCTAGGCTCGAGTTTTATCGGACGCAACTTTGCCCAGGGTTTTATTCAGTTTGCCGATCAAAATCGTAAAACCAACATTCAAAGCGCCGAACTGGTCGGTTGTTTCGGTTCGAGCGTTTTTGAAATCAGCAACGATGGTGGTGCAGCCAACATCAAAGACCCTTTTGGCAACATCCACCGTGTCAGTGTGATCAGTCGCGGTGAGACCATTGCCGCCAACCAAGCCGTTCGGGTGCTCGAGTATCAACGTGGGATTTATGTTGTACAGGAGGAAGTCAATGATTAGTTTTGTATTAATTGCGTTGTCCATCCCGTTCTTTGCCTTGTCCTTGTTTGGCGCTTCGTTCATCTCGACCTGGGGTGCCATCAATTCTGGCATTACTGGTGGACTGGGACTGCTGTTCTTGCTGGTTGGTTTGGCAGCTTGGGCGTACACGCAGTTTTACATCAAACCAAGCGCCAACCTGGCGTATGTTCGCACAGGTCTGGGAGGACGCACGGTCTTCATTGACAAAGGCGGATTCTTTATTCCAGTCGTACACAGGCTGGTCGCCGTCAACCTCGAAACCCTCAAGCTCGAGGTGGAACGCAAAGGCTTGGATGCCCTGATCACCAAAGACAATTTGCGCGTCGATGTCAAAGCCGAATTCTACATTAAAGTGCATCCCGAAGAAGATGCAGTCATGAACGCCAGCCGTTCCTTGGGCGAAAAAAGCGTGACTGCCCAAGAAGTGGCGCATCTGGTGTTTGAAAAACTGGTTTCGGCGCTGCGGTCTGTTGCCGCCACCAAAGATTTGGTCGAGATTCACTCGCAGCGCAACGCTTTTGCCAGTGGTGTTCAAGACTTGGTTCGGGCTGACCTTGAACCAAACGGTCTGAGCTTGGAATCCGTGACGATTTCTAAACTCGATCAAACCAATCAAGATTTGCTGTCAGACACCAATATTTTTGACGCGCAAGGCAAACGCAAAATCACCGAAATCACCCAGGAAGCCTTGGTTGAACGCAACCGCATTGAACAAGAAGCCAGACGGCAACTGACCATCAAAAATGTCGAAATTGCAACCGAAGTGCTGGCACTCGAGCGTTCCAAAGCCGAAGCCGAAGCATCACAACAATCTGAAATTGCCAAAGTCCAAGCCGAAAAACATCGAGAAGCTCAAACATACCGTTTTGAACAGGATCGTCAAATCAAAGAAGCCGAAATCACGATGGAACAAGCGGTGCAAACAGCCACCATCGAACGCGATTTGCAAGTGATCTTAAAAGAACAAGAGCGCGAAAAAACCAATATTGAACGCGAAAAAGTGATCGAGGTCGCACAACGCGAACGTGAAATTGCCGTGACCGATGCCGAACGCCGCCGTGCCGATGCCGAAAAACTGTCCTTAGAATCGCAAGCCGAACGTGAAAAAGCCAATCAGAGCATCACCACCGTTTCGCAACTGGCACAAGCCGAACGTGAAGCCCAAACCAAACTGATTGCCGCCAAACAAGCCATTGAACAAGACCGCTTTAAACAACAAACCAATGCCGAGGTCAACGCCTTTAGTGAAGTCAAAAAATCTGAAGCTCAAAAACAAAGTGCCGAACTTGACGCCACCGCAACCTTGCGCCGTGCCGAAGCCGAATCCAGCGCCAAAGAACAAATGGCTCGAGGCGACACCGCCGTGAAACGCGTGGACGTTGACATTGCCAGGGAAAACGTTGAAGTCGAACGCGCTCGGGTTGAAGTTGCCCGTCAAGCGCTCGAGAACAAACAAACTTTCTCGGCAGCCGCGCTCGAGTTTGAATTGCAAAAACTACG
Organism: Deinococcales bacterium; assembly: GCA_043730305.1. GTDB lineage: Bacteria > Deinococcota > Deinococci > Deinococcales > JAAFIG01 > JANXTZ01. The sequence continues at coordinate 8,611 of JAYTKL010000416.1, forward strand.
GATTGAAGCAAACCGTGACGTGCAAGCAGAGATGGCAAAAGCCCTTGGGCAAATGCTTTCAAAAGGCAACATGAACATTTACGGCGACCCTGAAACCCTGGCAAAAGTGAACCAACAATTCATGAATGGCATGGGAGTTGGTGCAGCCGTAGACGGCACGCTGAGCGGCTTAGGGCTGGATAGCAAAGATGTTTTGCCGCAACTGGCAGCCTTGCTGACACAACTTGGTGTTGTCATGAATAAACCAACGATAGATAAAACCGAAAAGGAAAAGTAACTCTAAAACTTTAATCAGAACAAAAGCTCGAGAGACTAAATCTCGAGTTTTTTTGATTTAACATTCTCGAAAAGATCGGCTAAACTAAAACCATGACCATGCTCGAGTCAAAAATCATGACCGCACACGAATACCTCGAGTTTGAGAAAAGCTCTGAAATTCGTCATGAATTCGTGGACGGTAAACTGTACGCGATGGCGGGCGAAACACTGCTTCATGACGACATTGTTTTGAACATCGTCGAAGCTTTACGTACAACCGCTCGAGCAAAAAGTTGCCAATTGCACGCCACCAACATTCAAACGCTGGTCAAAGGCAACCGTTACCGTTACCCAGACGTTGTTCTGACTTGCGAAACCATTCGCAACCCGCGTTTGATCCAAGCGCCATGTTTTATTCTCGAGGTGCTTTCAGACAGCACCGCCGACGTGGATCACGGCATTAAACTCGAGGAGTCCACCAACATACTTTCGTTGCAACGTTACGCCATCGTTTCACAAAACACCCGTCAAGTGATTGTTTACAAACGCGAGGGCGAACGTTGGACGTTTGAAGTGCTGCTCGAGAACGGTGAGATTGAAATTCCTTGCCTCGAGACGAGCCTGACGCTCGAGCAAATTTACGCCAACCTCGAGTTTTAACCCGAGTACGCCATTTGGCTGATCGAACCTCGAGATACTTTTTAGTGTACACTCTTGAAAATACTTTTTGCATTGGAGGTGACACGAATATGAAAACAACTCAGCCCCTTTTAACCCTCGCTTCGAGGCTCTTCGCCCTGTCTTATAAATCCAGGAGTCAAAGTGATTCATACCGTATCAGCCTTACCATGCCAGTGCAATTCTCAACACTCGAGTTTTAAAACCCAGTCGGTAGCATCATGAGCCGCCGTCCAAGCACCCGCGACAGCAACCTGTCCTGGGATGAAAACCGTGAAGCCTTCCAAGATCGCGGGCATCGTCACGCCCGCAAACCACCGCGTCGGCGTAGCGTTGCCGCGCTCTTATCCGAAAATCAAACAGATTACAAAGTCGAAGAACACGTTAAGTTTGACGACCCAGGCTTGCAAGAACTGTTCGAGCGCGGTTTGATTACTGATCTTTTATGGGAATTAAAATCTGGTAAGGAAGCCACCGTCTACGTGGTCGAAGGTAAAGAAGGACTTGCCGCCGCCAAACTTTACATTGACTCTCGAGTGCGGTCTTTCAAGAACGATTCGCTTTACAGAGGCTCGAGGTTCATTGGTGATAAGCGCATTCAGAAAGCCATTGAATTGCGCTCGAACACTGGCGTTCAAGTTCAAAATATTTTGTGGGTGCAAGAAGAATTTGGGCAAATGCACGCGCTGCAAAACGCTGGCGTTCCAGTGCCGCGACCCATTGCGTTAGCCGAAGCTGGCAACGTGATCTTGATGGAATTTATTGGTGACGAAAGCGGGGCTGCACCGCGACTCTCAGATGCCAAACTTTCTAAAACTCTTGCCGAAGAAGCCTTTCGTCAGAGCGTTCACAACATGGGTTTGATTCTGGGCGCGGGACGGGTTCACGGCGATTACAGCACCTTCAACATTTTGTGGTGGCAAGAACGCTGCATCGTGATTGACTTCCCACAAGTCGTGCTGGTGCAAGAAAACCCCAGCGCCAACATGATTCTCGAGCGTGACGTGGCGGGTTTGTGTCGCAGTTTTGGGCATTTTGGGTTGCGTCCAGACCCAGTGGAGACTTTAAAGCAAGTGTGCCGTGTGGCTCGAGAGGTGCAGATTGCCAAACCGTCTGAAGAACTGGCATTGGTGCTTTAAACGCGATCTACATCAAATTCGATCTTTCATCTTTCTTTTACCAGAACGGGGTTTTCATGAATATTCCAGAAATGAATTATGACGGTGCATTTTACAAAGCCATTGGTGATTTTCAACGCGAGAAGTATCTCGAGGAGGGTTACACGCAAGGCACAGTTCAAGAGGTGGATTTTTTGATTGAGCATCTGAACCTCAAACCAGGCAGTCGAATTCTTGATGTGGGTTGCGGCACGGGTCGTCACTGTCTCGAGTTCGCCAAACGCGGTTTTGACATGCTTGGCGTGGACATTTCAGATGGTCATATCAATGTGGCGAAACGATTGGCAAGCGAGCAAAATTTAAACACCGAATTTATGGTTTTAGACGCTCGAGCCATGAATTTTAACGCCGAGTTTGATGCCGCAATTTGTTTGTGCGAAGGTGCGTTTGGCATTGCGGGAGACGAAATGGGACATCGCCAAATTTTGGCAGGCACGGCTCGAGCACTGCGTTCCAACGCGCCGTTTGTCCTGACGGCTATCAATGCCTTATCTGCTGTGCGAAACCTACCCAATCCAGGTACGATTCGTTTTGACCCGTACACACTGACCTCGTACAGCAAATGGACTCCAACCAGTCCCGAAGGTGAAACTCGAGAATTTGATGGGTACTGCACTGCTTTTACTTACCGAGAATTGAAGTGGTTGCTTGAGGGCGCAGGTTTTGCAGTGCAACAAGCTTATGGCTGCGTGGCAGGACGCTTTGAGAGCAAAGTATTGACGCTCGAGGATATTGAAATCATGATGGTGGCGCATAAAACTTAAACTCGAGCCTTCACATCCGTCATTCGGCAGATGCAAAACCGCAGCTCGAGCGGTCAGAATAGGCGCAGGAGATTCAAACCATGCAAATTCGTGCGTTTACCGAAAATGATTACGAAACGGTTGCCA
>JAYTKL010000417.1:0-2931 GCA_043730305.1 Deinococcales bacterium
TTGCCGATGGTAAAGTTGCTCAAGGTCACAGAATTGCCAATCTGAATATTCAAAACGCGCACATTGCTGCTATCAAAGGCAGTTGCCCCACCCAGCACCGCCACATTTGGCGCAGCATTGGAATTGGTGATGGTCAGGCTTTTACCGATCTCGAGGGTGCTTAACAGGGTGATGTTCTGATTGTTAATGCCGTTGAGATTGATTGTGCCACCTGAGGCAATGGCTTGAATGGCATTGCGCAACGTTCCCGCTCCACTGTCGGCGTTGCTGGTGACAGTCAATGTGCTTGGTGCTTGCACCAAATAAATGGCATTGGGCGCAGTCGCAGCCCGTGCCAAGCGTACACTCGGGACAAAACGGGTGTTTGTGGCAAGATAAGCCGAGCCAGGCACGATATTGACCTCTGCACCTGTCAATTGCAATGTTTGACTTGGGACACTGTTCAGGGCTTGTTGCTCGAGGCTCTGGGTGATTCTGGTTTGATCGTCTGTGACCACCAAAAAATCCATTGAAAAGGTGAATGGATCGTCGCTGATTGTGGTTTGAAGTGGGAAACGCACGGCAAAAGTCACGCGCCCATCGAATTGATTGACGGTTGGGTTTGCTGCCAAGGTACGATTGACTGGATTATTGCTGGTGCGCCGAACCACAAAACCGTAATTGATTGGGACAACGCCAGCCGTTGCAAAACTCGGGATTTCAGATTCGTCAAAGACCTGAAAGTCCTCTGCGCCTGGACTGGTTTCGGTGGTGTTGGTGAGCGCGTTGTAACGCATTCCGTGGGTTGGTTTAAACGATTGCGCCAACCCTGGTGTTGTGAGCGCTGTACCGCCGTAACTTTTCATAACGGCAATTGCACTTTCGCCAAGACCACTTGGGGTGCTGACCGCCAGGAAACTGATGTTGCTGTTGGCTGTGTTGTAGGCTGTGCCGCCCGTGGTGGCGTTGCGAATGTCGTAGGTCGCACTGACCCAGCGCTCACCGCCTGCGCCTCGAGTTCCAGTGGTGAAGGTGCTGGCGTTCACCAGCTTCATTTGAATGCCACTGGCTGTGCCGGTCAGGGTTTTTGGTTGTGATTTGGCAGTTGAATTGGCTGCGCCCTCAATTTGAAAACTGACCCGCATCAGTCCCAGAACTTGGTTCGGTTGTGGTTCGGGACTTGTTTGCATACACGATGCCAAGGTCAAGGCTGCAATAAAGGCTGTCGTCACGTAATTCACAAGGTTTTTCATTGTTTTTCCCCGTCGCTTGGCACATCAAATTGAATTGGCACAGTGACCACCGAACCAGCAATCAACGCCACAAACACGCCGACCACCTCGAGTTTTGGAGTTTGGTACAGAATTTTCTGGTTGTTAAGGCTGTCTGTCATGTGATTCCTTTGTTGTCTGCTGAGCATTAAACTCGAGAGGCGGTGTATGTTTTAGAAAAATTTCAACAATCATCAAGTCATTTGAGATGACCAACCCAGTCGCTCTCGAGTCTTTGTAATGTGCGCCAAGTGATGCCTCGAATGCCAGGCGTACAATGCCAACGCAAATTCGAGGGTCATTGGACCATTTTCTGGGTGGTTAAACGTGCGCTTCCAGTCTTGGGGTTTGATCGAGCGCAACAAAATCACCCACCGTGCGTGCAGTGCCTCGAGCAAATCCAGACTGACCTGGGCGGGCAAACTCGAGTCGGGCAGCAGTGCCCAGGCGCCCTCGTCGTAAGGTTTGATGGTCGGGTTTTCTTCGGTCAGGGCAAGTTTAAACCGCACAAAAGAATTCATGTGGCTGTCTGGAACATGATGCACCACTTGGCGCAACGTCCAGCCACCTTCACGGTATTTTGTCTCGAGTTGGGCATCCGTTAGACCAGAAACCGCTGCCCGCATTTGAGCTGGCAGTTGCTCGAGAATCTGAATGAACTGGGCAATTTCGGACGGGTGATATTCAATTTGGCGCTCGAATTTTCCAACAGGATATTGCAACTCGGTCATAGCCAGCCCTTTCGCGTCCGTAAACCGTTGATCTGCGCCACATGATGCAACGAATGCCAAGCGTACAAATGCAAGGTAGCATTTAAAGTTCGGGTCTCATTTTTGATCACAAAGGTTCGCGCAAAATCCTCAACCTTCATGCTCCGAATCAATGTCACCCAACGAACGTGCAACGCCTCGAGCAAGCGTATTGACACCTCGAGCGGCGCGGTTTGAACGTCTGCCAATTCACCCCAGGCGGGTTGGCTGTAGGCGGTCACGGTTGGGTTTTCTTCGGTCAGTGCCAGCTTAAAACGCAGATACCCCTGCAAATGGCTGTCAGGCACATGATGCACCACTTGGCGCAACGTCCAGCCGCCCTCACGGTAGGGTGTCTCGAGTTGAGATTCGTTCAAACCCGCCACTGCCGCCCGCAAAAGCTTGGGTAGTTCTTGGAGTTGAACCAGAAACTCATTTCGTTCCTGATCTGAATACTCGGCTCGAGCGGTCATTTTGCCAATTGGATAACTGAATTCTTCGCTCACAAGACTCCTTTAATTTAAAGCAGCATAAATCAATTCGGCTCGAGCGGGTGAGGTTTACGCAACACCAATCGCTTTCATCATGGCGCTTTTGTTGTATTCCTTGTAAACCTTGGGCGGCAATTCATCGGTTGAGATCAGCGCGTAACCGCAACGCACAAAAAAATCTGGCTCGAGCGTCCAAGCGAACAACCTCGGAATGCCCAAGCCCCTGGCTTCCGCTTCGACACCCAGCACAAGTTGCTTGCCCAAACCCTTACCCTGAAAATTCGGATGAATCGCCAAACTGCGCACCTCCCCCAGGTCGTGCCACAAGACATGCAAACCGACCGTGCCGGCAATGCCGCCGTCTTGCGTCTCGAGCAGGTAAAAATCGCGGATTTGGCTGAACATCACGTCCGTGGTTTTCGGCAGCATGACACCTTTTTT
>JAYTKL010000418.1:0-7770 GCA_043730305.1 Deinococcales bacterium
AAATAAAGTCCGCGAATACCTGCAAAGCGACGGCTCGAGCATCGTCTGGGATTTGATTGTTGCCGCCTGGAAGTCAGACGCCGACATGGCACTGACCACGTTGCAAGACTTGCTCGAGTTGCCCACCATTGCCCGCATGAACCTGCCAGGAAGCTTAGGTGGGCGCAACTGGGGTTGGCGTTACTCGAGCGCGGTTTTAAGCGATGCGCTGGCGCACCGTTTGAGGGCGTTGACGGAGGCTTGTAACCGTTAAGCCTCGAGCTTGAAACTTATTTTGTCCATCCAAATCGAGGTTTAACTCGAGCACGTTGACGCGTGGCTGTCCCAAAAACCCTAACATGGCAGCCTGGGTGTTGTCAGTCACAGATTTTTCGTGGCTATGGCAGCGTTCGATCTCAGCTTGGCTTCAGGTGAACATCAGCCTGCGTCACTAAGCTGTGCCCAGTGAGGTGATTATGGCGACACAACAGCAAAATTCGGTATCCAATCCGAACTTAACCCGAGATGAAAAAGCTGGCGATGAGATTCTGGATCAGGACACGAAAGGTTCCAAATCAAAAGCCGAATCGCTCGAAACCACGCTCGAGGAAATACGCGTTGAGCTGAGCGAGTTAAAAGCCAGCATGAAATTGCTGCTGGACAAGGTTGAGCCTAAAACCCGAAACAAATCCAAAGTCAGCGAAAACGAAGATGCCGATCCCGTCGGTGCGCAAGCGGTTTCGCTCAGTCAGCAGTTACGCGATTTGGTGAATGACTTGCAAGACCGTCAAGCCAAACTGAAATCTGGTGTCGAACATCAAGTCCAAGATCAACCGATTGCAACCCTCGGCATGGCATTTGGTTTGGGCATGGTGATCTCGAGGTTGATGCGGGGTCGCAAATGATGTCGGGTGTCGCCGAGATGATGATCGGCGTGGTCGAGTTGCTCGAGCAAGAAAGTGTTGCCTTGCGTCGCAGAGTGACCAAAACGCTGCTGGGTTTTGCCTTAAAACTTGGCGCGGTCGTGCTGTTGATTGTGGGCATGGTCTGGCTGGGCTGGGCTGGGTTTAGTCAGCTCAGCACGATGCTGAGCACACCGTTGGCAGCCCTGATTTCGGGCGTCTTGATGTTTATTTTGGCTGGGGGATTGCTGTGGTTGAGCGACCGCCCATGAAACAAGATTCCAAGCTTCAAGTACGTCAAAAACTTAAGCTGCCCTTGGACAATAAAGCGACGCAAATCAAGGCAAATTTGCGTTCACACGCCGCACAATTTGACAGTGAAACCCAGAGGATTCTCGAGTCTATGACTTCCCTGAAAGACAATTTCAGCACTCTCAAACACGCACCACTCGAGTTTGGTGCTCGAGTGACACTGGCAGTCTTGCAAGAGATTCCGACAGGGACAACCCTGCCGTTTTGGATGCGGGCGCTGCGTGCCGTCGGGCGTGAGATCAGCACGGGTGGACGCAGAGAATAACACGGGTGGACGCAGAGAATAAACAGCTCACATTTTTTGAATTTTAATGCTTTGTACAAACATGAAATGTTGTACAAAGCCATTTTTTGGTTCTAAACCCCTAACCATAGGAGATCCTTATGGCAAACCCAAATCAGAAACTCGAGTCGCGTCAATCAAAAATCATGCGTTCCGAATGGGGCTGGATTCCGCTTTTGCAAGCGCCCTTGCTGCGGGTTTTTTTGGTTGTTGCCGCAATTGTCTTGGGGGTGCTGCTGTTGGGTTCTTGGGCGGCGGCAGCGGCAGGATCGTTGTTGTTGGTTTTGGCGGCGAGCATTCTGGCTTTGGCGCTGCATCCTCTGGTGGTCTGGCTCGAGATGCGCCACATTCCACGAGGTGTTGGCGCATCATTGGTGGTGCTGTTAAGCATCTTTTTTCTGGTTGGCACACTGGCTTTAATTACGCCAATGCTTTATACCCAAGGTTCGCGTTTTGTGTCTGGTGCTCCAGAAATGCTGACCCGTATGAAAACATCACTGCCTTGGGTCACTCAAATTCCTGGAGCTTCAGAATTATTATCGGGCAAAATCAACATTGGCTCTTTATTGGGTTCTGGAGGCTCGAGTTTGATCTCTGGGGTTTCGACGGCAGCCTCGAGCCTGATTGGCACTCTGGCTTCACTGTTTTTAATGGTGACGATGGTGGTTTTTTTGCTCGCCAATCCGCAACCGATCGTGCGGGGCTTGCTCAGTGCCATTCCAAGTACCGTACGTGCGCCGCTCGAGCGTTTGCTCTCGAGGTTGGGGCATCAACTCAGCATGTGGTTGGTGGCGGCAGTCACAGTTTCGGTGATTCTGGGAACGCTGGTGGCGATTGGCTTGGCGCTGACAGGCTTTCAAAACGCCTTGTTGTTCGGAGCAATTTACGCTGTCTGTAACCTTGTGCCCGTGGTTGGACCGCTGGTTGGCATGTTGCCCGCCGTTTTGACTTCGGTCGCCGATGCCAACTGGACGGCGGTGGCGTGGGCGGTGGTGATTCCGATTGCCTTGCAGCAACTTGACGGTTATTTCTTGAGTCCAATGGTTTTCAAGCGCACCACGCAATTACAGCCGCTTTCGGTACTCGTCAGCGTGTCTGTCTTTGGGTCTTTGATGGGTTTTGTCGGCACGTTTTTGGCGGTGCCGATGGTCATTATTATCAAAGCCATTTACGAAGAGATTTACTTACCCAGCGTGGGCGGCGAAGGCGTCAGTGAGGAAGATATTGCCAGCGTACTGAACGTGCCGCCACCAGAAGAACCAATGATGAACGTGCCAGCACCAGAAGCAGTGAATTCACAAAATCCTAGCGATCAGAGCATCGAGGTGGCATAAATTTCGGTTTCAATTTCAACCGAATTGCTTTATCCAAAAGTCTAATGACATGTTTGTGCCTTGGCTAAAGTATTGGCTTGTGATTTGAAATTTACAACAAAGGCTCGAGTTCCAAAAGGCTCGAGTTTTTGTTTTTTTGCTTTTGTTAAAAAAATTTCACGTTGTAAACGGAATCTTCAGCCGCTACTCAGTTTGCTGGAAGCCGTGGCAAAGCTGAACAGTGAAAGATATGAACAGCGCAGAGAGCGCCTCAAATAAAAGGAGAAAACAATGAAAGTCACACACTTGTTAGCACTTGGTTTAATTTCAGTCGCTGCCTCGAGTTGCAGTTTGTTCGGTAACGCCATCAATGGTGGTCCTTCGTTCGCTGGTTCGGTCGAGGGCACGCAACCCGCCGCCGTCAATTACGGTTTAGCCCTGGTGCGTTTTACCACCCCAGGCGGCGCAAGTCAGGAACAATCTGAAACGGCTGCCTTCGCCACATCGATTGCGATCAACGGTGGCACTGGTGGATTCACAGGCTTTCTGGTACCAAACATTGACATTGGCAGCGATGGGCAGCGTTTTTACAAATTTGTGGTTTACGAGGACAAGACCGGTGACGGCAAGTACGACCTTGACGCCACGGGCAACAACGGCGAAAAAGACAAGGCACTGGCAGACAGCACCAATGGTAAAACCGCCAGCGGCAATCGCTTTTTGGTCTACTCCAAAACCGATGCCGAATGGACGACGGGCAAGATGGTTAAAGCCGGTTGGAACTTGATTACTGACGTGAACAAAAACACCACAACCGTTGTGACCATTGGACGCAGCGATGATTTGATTACCCAATCGCTGGGCGGTATCACCATCACTTATTAAAGTTAAGGTTTTCAGGCTCGAGTAGATTCAAGTGGCAACAGTCACTTGAATCGATCAAAAAAGGAGGATTTCAATGAAACGAAGTGAATCAAACTACATGCGTCGCGCCCAAGCCGAATTTCTCGAGGGAACAGGTTCAAAAACCCCATTTGAGGCAGTCCAACGCGGGGTCAGAATGATCGAGCAGTGGTGTGATTGCGTTGAAACCCACCGTCAAGATTATCTCGAGCGCAGCAACCGTCCTTCGGTGAATAAAATTTCTATTCCCAGGTATTCCCAAAACCATCTTTTGTAAATACTCGATTCTGATTTAACCGTACAAATTTAACTGTACAAAGCAACAATTTTGAAGATCAGTTTCCAATCGGCTCAAACTCAACGCGTCGCGCAGCAATCAACTCGTATTTGGATTTTTCAAACTGCAAATACAAGGAGAAAAACCATGGATTGGGTGTTTGTTATGTTGGTCGGTGCATTGATCGGATGGTTGGCAAGTATTGTTGCCAATACCGAATTTCAGCAAGGCGCACTTGCCAACATTGTCATCGGTATTTTGGGCGCATCGCTCGGACGGTGGTTGTTCTGCAACGTTCTTCATATTGGAAGCGCCAGCGCTGCGGGTTCATTCTTGCTTTACGGCATTGTCTGGGGTGTGCTGGGTGCGTTGATCGTGATTTTCTTGATGCGCTCGTTGCGTTTTGTTCGCTGAAGCTCAACCCAAGTAAAAAGTATTGTCGCCACCCGAGGTTGGGCAAATGACCCAGAACTGGGACTGACCCGGGCAGCAGAATGGAGGATTTTATGGACTGGATTGTTGTTATTATCGTGGGGGCTTTAATTGGTTGGTTGGCAAGTGTTTTCATGAAAACCGATGCCCAACAAGGTCTGATCACCAATATTATTATTGGCATTCTTGGAGCCGCACTTGGACGTTGGTTGCTCGGTGATGTGATTGGTTTGGGCGGCGCACAGGCGGCTGGTGCTTTTTCGATTTCAGGCATTTTTTGGGGCGTGATCGGTGCAGCCATTTTGATTGGTTTGCTCCGGGCGCTTCGGATGGTTCGTTAAGCTAATTTAGGTTCACGCGTCACCAATGATGATGTTCCTCCGACTTGAAAGATAGGGATGAAGATCATCATTGTTTTTTGCTTTTTCAAGTTTGGTCAATCAACAACGTCATTGATTGGCAAGCTAACAACGGCGGTCGTGCCGCTGCCCAATTCACTCTCGAGCCAGATCGAACCACCGTGGGCTTCGGCAATCAGTTTGGCAATTGACAAGCCCAAACCTGTTCCGCCTGGGTCGCTGCTCGGGGTGCGTGATTGGTCTACACGGTAGAAGCGTTCAAACACACGTTTGATCTCTTCGGGAGCAATGCCCAAGCCTTGATCGGAAATTTTTAAGATTGCTGTTTGCTGCTCGAGTTGCAGTGATACTCGAATAACGTTGCCTTCATCAGAATACTTGATGGCATTCTCGAGCAGCACCAGCACCAATTGTTTTAATCGGTCGTTGTTTCCCTTGACCCTGACTGGTGGCAATTCGCTGCATTCGATTTGGTGGTGTTTTGCCAGGTGCTGGGTCACCCTTAAACTCTCAGTGATCAGTTTGTCCAAGCGTAGTGGCACAAATTCGGTGTGTTGTGCCGCGTCTCCGCGTGCCACTGCCAAAAGATCAGTGATCAGACGGGAAAGGCGTGCTGCCTCTCGTTCGGCATCGGTCAGCATCTCGAGGCGCTCAAAGGCAGAAATATTGTTGTAACGCAACAGCAACTCGAGGTTGCCACGGATGGCAGTCAGGGGCGCACGAAGTTCGTGGGCGGCATCTGAGACAAAGCGGCGCTGGGCTTCGTTAAGGGCTGTTAATTTTAAATCTCTTGCCAACAAAAGACGCGTCAATCTGGCACGTTCGACATCTGTCCAGGTACGTTGGGCAGTCTCGGAGACGAGCAATATTTCATCCCGCGTCCAAAGCCGTGGACTCGATTCCTGAACGCTCAAAATGGCTTCGAGTTTACCGCTTTTAATGAGTGGCATACTGATATAAGCCAAAAGACCAAACTCGAGATAGGCTTGGCGTTGGGCTTGCTCAAAGCGTGGATCGGTTTGGACATTTTCGACGACCACAGTGTTGCCCATTCGCAAATCGCCGATGACCGATCCGCCAAAATCTCCCAATTTAAACCTTCCAGCCACCTTGGGCGTCATTCGTCCATCGTCACGATGGATTATCACATGCTCATTGTCGGTTTCAACTTCGGCGTAAATGACACGACCTGCATTTAAATATGTCGCCAGCAGGGCAGCCGCTTGAATCTGAATTTCCTCTGGGTTCTCGAGATCACGCAGGGTATCACTGAGCAATAAGCGGTATTCGTCTCTTTGGGCTGCCTGTCGCAAAACTGATTCAGCGCGGCGGCGTTCAGTGATATTGGTAAAGATCACCGCCACTTGCCGACTTTGGACTCCATTGACCTGAACCGCCTCAATTTTGAAGATTCGACCTAGCGCCTCTGAACCCTGTTCAAAACGCTGCGGTTCGCCAGTCTGTGAGACTTTGGCATAGGTATCAATCCAGTGCTGTTCGATATCTGGAACAATTTCGCGGATTGTTTTGCCAGTGGCATCACGGAATCCAGTATGAAGCTCAAAGGCGGAGTTGACTTCCAGAAAACGATAATCGACTGCATTGTCATCATCGTCGTACAGCAGCTCGAGGATACAAAAACCCTGGTCAATACTTTTAAAAAGCATACGGTAACGGTCTTCGGAGCGGCGGCGAGAGGTGATCTCTTCAACCATTACCGCAACGTGTATCACTTGTGATGACTGATCAAAAATGGGTTGCAGATGCTCAAGCCAAATTCGTCCTCGGTCAGCGCCAGAGCCTTCAACTTCAAGATTCTGAATGGACTGACCAGTTTTAAGCACCTCGAGCAGGGGCGGTTCGAGCATGGCGGCAAGGTGTGGTACAAGTTCGCGCACGGTTTTACCAATAAAATTTGAGGGATTGCTGCCGTTCATGGCGGCAAGTCCAGCGTTGCAATAAACGTATCTTAAATCCTGGTCGATGATGGCAACACCGTTGGGCGTTGAGAGCAAGGCTTCGAGCAATTGTGTTTCAGAGAATTTCATTCACAATCCGCCTTAACCGATTTTTCAAAAAGCGTCTAAATTGCGCAGATTTTGATTCTACAAGAATCAAAAGTGTCCTGTCGAATCAATATAAATCCCAATTTTTGCATCAAGCTGTTTGAACTTGATCGGCAGAATCATTTTCAACATAAATTTTTAAACGCACAATTGCCACTGTCCCAACACCAACTTCACTCTCGAGCAGAATCTCACCGCCATGCTGGGCAACAATCCATTTGGCAATTGCCAAGCCCAAGCCTGTACCGCCCGGGTCTGTGCCCCTCGAGCGTCCCTTGTCGACGCGGTAAAAGCGCTCAAACACCTGATCCAAATGCTCTGGCGGAATACCAATGCCGGTGTCTTGCACCCGAAGTTCTGACCATTCAGGATTGCAACTGAGCGAAACCCGAATGAAGCCGCCCTCGGGCGTGTACTTGATGGCATTCTCGAGCAAAATAAGCAGCAGTTGTTGTAGACGGTCATGGTCGGCTTCGACGGTACAGTGGGTGACTTCGACCAGTTCAAACTGATGATTTTTGGTCAAGTACTGGACTTTACGAAAACTCTCATTCACCAATTCATGCAGCAAGATCGGCTCGAGCCTCAAGCCCTCGCCCGCATCGCCCCGAGCCAACGCCAGCAAATCGTTGACCAGGCGCCCCAAGCGTGCCGCCTCGAGGTGAGCGTCTTCAGTGGTTTCAGTGCGGTCGGTTTCGGGCATGTTCGGGTAGCGGCGCAGCAGCTCGAGATTGCCCTGAATGCTGGTCAAGGGGGCGCGAAGTTCGTGGGCGGCATCGCCAACAAAACGTTTTTGGGCTTCAAGAATGCGGCGCAGGGTCAAATCGGCAATTTTGCGTTGGGTAATGTCCTGGGTCACACCGTTCATGGCTGTGACTTCGCCTTTGGGGTCAAGCCTTGCCATGCCGTACTCTTCGACCCAAATGTACCCGTGGCTGCTTTGA
>JAYTKL010000419.1:0-25202 GCA_043730305.1 Deinococcales bacterium
TTCCAAGGCACTGTCCTGAAAGGCTGTCTCTAACAATGTTTGTGTTTGCATGGAACATTATGCGGTCACTTGCACCAAAAGTGGGGAAGAACCACAAAAGTCTATCAAGTTCAAGATTCATTTTCGTGCTTTGGATCATTGGGAATGGATTGATAAAGGTACGCCGGGTGCTAGTGGTTCATAATCCCAACCACAACCCCAAATTATGCGCTGCGATTTTCCGACAAACACTTGCCCGTACCGACCAGAACGAATTCAATTGATTCAACACCAGAAAATGCGACCTGGATAAACTCGGCTTTGGTGAAGTTCGTAATGGCAGTTGTTTTCGCCATGCTCGAGTTTACACGAACAAGTCAACCGCTAACCACATACCTTATTGAGTTAAAGCATAATCTAAATGTCAGTACCTCGAGATTTCAAAAAGGAGATTTTTATGCCAAAAGTTCAAATTCAAACCTCAAACGCACCCACACCCGTCGGTTCTTATTCGCAAGGGTTAAAAGTTGGCGATCTGGTATTCGTTGCTGGGCAAGGTTCGATTGATCCTGTCACCCAAAAAGTTATTGGGGTAACCATTGAAGAGCAAACCACGCAGACGCTCAGTAATATCAAAGCGATTCTGGCGGAGGCTGGTGCAACGATGGGCGATGTGGTGAAAGCCACGGTGCATCTCAGCGATCTGGCGTTGTTCGGGCGTTTTAACGCGGTTTACTCGAGTTATTTTCCTGATCCCAAACCAGTTCGTACCACGGTGGGCAGTCAACTTCCAGGCATTCTGGTCGAAATTGATGTGATTGCTTACGTTGGGAACAAGTAGACCGTGCTGCGACTCGAGGGAAAAACCGCAATCATCACTGGCGCTGGGCGCGGGATTGGGCAGGCGATTGCCAAGAAATTCTTGTGCGAGGGCGCTCGGGTGCTTCTTTGCGATATTGTGCCAGAACGGCTCGAGCAAACGGCTTTGGAACTTACCGAACTTGGTGAGGTTCACAGTTTGGCGGGTGATGTCAGCAGCAGCGACTTTTGTGATGCCGTGGTGCAAAAAGCACTTGATGTCTTTGGCAGCATCAATATTTTGGTCAACAACGCTGGTATTGCCGTGTTTGCACCGTTTCTCGAGCACACTGAAGCCGCATGGGATCAAACCTTAAACATAAACCTCAAATCGATGTTTTTACTCTCGCAACGGGTCGCCCGTGAAATGGTGGCAATGGGTTCTGGTGGCGCGGTTGTCAACATGGCATCAACCAATGGTTTGCTGGGCGAGCGCGATTTGGTGGCGTACAACGCATCAAAAGGCGGCGTGATTTTGCTGACCAAAACCTTGGCGATTGAACTTGCCGATCACAACATTCGGGTCAATTGTGTCGCGCCCGGCCTGATTCGCACAACGCTCGCGTTAGAGGGTGGAAGCAACGAAACGTTTCTCGAGGATTATTTGCAAAAAATCCCGCTTCGGCGGCATGGCACGCCCCAAGAGGTCGCCAACGTCTTTGCGTTTTTGGCATCCGACGAGGCGTCTTTTGTCACGGGCGAAACCGTGGTGATTGACGGTGGGCAATTGGCGCAAGAATAAAGCAATTTGGTGAAGGCTCGAGTTTTGCACCTAAAAAGAGTGACAAGGCAATTTCTAAAATAGATGGTTTGAACCTGCACCAAGGCTAACGACCGCTACGGTATACTGAGGTCGAGCTGAGGCGTTGTCAAATGACCACAGCAATTATCAACCACTTAAATTCTGGATTTCAATGACGAACCTTTTGCAAAACCACCACCATCAGCCTTTCCAGCCCCTTGTTTTGACAGGGCAAGTTGTGTGGCTTCAAGTCGTGTGGTTTTGCCTCGAGCGTGACCAATGAAGATCGCGCATTTTCTGGGTACGATGCGTCCAGAACATGACGGTGTGACTCGGGTGGTCTACCGACTGCGCGAATTGTTTGACCGCCGTATTGCCCAGCATTTGTTTATTTCGCCCATCGGTTCAGAAATTCCCCAAGACGATATTCGTACTGTTCCCAGCATTCCTTTTCCATTTTCAACCCAGTACCGTCTGGCAATGGTCACGCAGGACAGTGTGCGCAAAGTTTTGGGAGCTGACAAACCCGATTTGATTCACGTCCACTCTCCCGACCCGCTCGGTTGGGCTGCCATGCGTTACGCCCGCCATGAGGGTATTCCAATGGTTGCCACGTACCATACTCACTTTCCAAGCTATTCCAAATATTACCATCTCGAGTTTGCCGCACCTGTGGTTTGGCAAATTTTGAAAGCCATGTACCGATCAAGCCAAGCCGTGATCGTGCCTTCACAGTCCACCCTCGAGGAACTTGCCCAGCACGGCATCAAAAACTTGATTCACATTCCACACGGGGTGGACACCGCCAGTTTTTCACCCTCAAATCGCTCTGACGCTTGGCGCTCGAGCATTCTGGGCGCAGACAACGACCGTGTGATCGTGAGTTTTGTCTCGAGGCTGGTTTGGGAGAAAAACCCGATGGTGCTGGTGCAAGCCTGGAAGCAACTGAACAACAAAGGACGCGCCAAGTTGGTGATTGTCGGCGACGGACCCGCCCGCAGTAAACTCGAGCAACTGCTGCCCGAGGCGCACTTCACAGGCAAATTGTCTGGCGCGGCATTGTTTGAAGCTTACGCCTCGAGCGACGTGTTTGTCTTTCCGTCGATCACCGAAACCTTTGGGAACGTGACCGTTGAGGCGATGGCGTCAGGGTTGCCCGCCATTTGCGCGATTGCTGGCGGCGCGAGGGACATTGTGATTCCAGGACAGAACGGCTTATTGTTCAACGCCGACAAACCCATCGAACTTGCCCATGCCATTGATGAACTGGTCACCAACCCTGTCTTGCGGGCACAAATGTCAAAAAATGCCCTCGAATCGGTCAAACGCTTCAGTTGGGAAACCACGGTTTCGGCTTATGAACGCGTCTACCAAGAGGTTTTGGCGGCAAAAGCGGTCGTCCCTCAACTGGCTTAACGCTTTGATTTGGTCACCCGAGAAGCCTCGAGATGCGGCTTTTTAGAATGCTTTCTCGAGACTCCCTGAAAACTGGTGACTGACTTCCCTTTGCCAGAACGCGCGGGATGCTATAGTGACTCGCCATGCTGGGATTCCTAAACAAACTTTTTGATAACAACGCCAAAGACGTGCAACGACTGACCAAAGATGTGGTCATTAAGGTCAACGCGCTCGAGGCTCAAGCCAAAGACACCCCTGATCTTGCCCTCGCTTATGCGAAACTGCGAGAACGCGTAAAAGGCGGTGAATCGCTTGACGCTGTGCTGCCAGAAGCCTTCGCCTTAACCAGGGAGGCGGCGATACGCACGCTCGGCAAGCGCCATTACGATGTGCAGTTGATTGGCGGTGCGGCATTGCACCAAGCCCGAATTTCGGAAATGAAAACGGGCGAGGGTAAAACCCTCGTCGCCACGCTCGCGCTGGCACTTAATGCGCTCGAGGGTAAGGGTTGCCATCTGGTCACGACCAACGATTACCTTGCCAAAGTCGGCGCGGAACAAATGGGCTTGATTTACAAGGCGCTCGGTTTGACCGTCGGCGTGATTCAACAGCAACTCGACCCCAGCGCACGCAAAGTGGCATACCTTTGCGACATCACCTACGTCACCAACTCGGAGCTTGGTTTCGATTACCTGCGTGACAACATGGCAAACCAACCCGACCAACTGGTGTTGCGATCCGACCACCCGCTGAATTTTGTCATTATTGATGAGGTGGACAGCATCCTGATCGACGAAGCCCGCACGCCACTGATTATTTCTGGTGCAAGCGAGAAATCAACCAGCAATTATTACCTGATGGCAAAAATTGGTGGGATGCTCGAGAAAGGTGATGCAGTCGTTCCAGGCGATAAAACCCGCACGGTGGCGACTGGCGATTATACGATTGACGAGAAGCAACGTCAGATTCACCTGACCGAACGGGGCATCGAAAAAGCCGAGAAGCTGCTTTCGATAGACGGTTTGTTCTCGACCGAGCACATGGAACTCGGGCACATGCTACAGCAAGCCATTCGCGCCCAAGAGCTGTACCACAAAGATAAAGATTACATCGTTGACGAAAACAACGAGGTCGTGATTGTTGATGAATTCACGGGTCGTTTGATGCCAGGTCGTCGTTACGGTGAGGGCTTGCACCAAGCCATCGAAGCCAAAGAAAATGTCAAAATCGCGGGTGAAAACCAAACCCTGGCGACCATCACCTACCAAAATTTCTTCAAGCTGTACAACAAAATCTCTGGCATGACCGGCACCGCCAAAACCGAAGAAAAAGAATTTGTCGAACTTTACGGCGCAGACGTACTGGTGATTCCAACCAACCTGCCGATGATCCGCAAAGACAACCAAGACGTGGTTTACCGCTCCGAGCTTGGCAAGTTTAAAGCCGTGATCGAAGAATTGGTGGCGCGTTCCGAAACTGGACAACCTGTTCTGGTCGGCACAATCAGCATTGAAAAGTCAGAATTCTTGTCCAAAATGCTGTCCGAACCCAACCGTTACGTCCAATTTATTGAAGCCACCGCCGGACGGCTGCTCTCGCAACTCGTCAAAGCGGATGCCAAAATTATTGAGAATGCCAACAAGCTGCTGTCAAACGCTGGTGCGCTCACGCCAGAAAAACTGACCGATCTCAAACCCATGCTGCCCAAAAACGCACTCGAGACCTTCTCGTACCTCGAGCATGAAGTCAAAACTTTGCAAGCCCTGCGCAAGGGCATCAAGCACCAGGTCTTGAACGCCAAGCAGCACCAATTTGAAGCCGATATCATTGCTCAAGCGGGACGTTCGGGTTCGATTACCATTTCAACCAACATGGCTGGGCGCGGCACGGACATTCAACTCGGTGGTAACGCCGAATTTGCCGCTTACGCCCTGTTCGAGAAAAAGGGTTTGAGCCGTTACGACGATCACATCGAACTGTTCGTTGCCGCCTGCCTGCGCGACGACGACGCCACAATTAACAAACTTCGTGCCGACTTGCCCAAAGTCAGCGATGAAGATGTCAAAATCATTCGTGACACCCGCGAAGCCTTCAAACAAGATTTTACCAAAGTCACAGCCGCCGGCGGTTTGCACATTATCGGTACAGAACGCCACGAATCGCGCCGCATCGACAACCAATTGCGTGGGCGTTCGGGGCGTCAGGGCGACCCAGGCTCGAGCCGTTATTACGTGTCGTTTGAAGACGATTTGATGCGTTTGTTCGCCAACGAGAGCGTGATTAAAATGCTGGATCGCCTCGGCATGGACGACACCCAACCAATCGAAGCCCAAATGGTCACCAGCAGCATCGAACGCGCCCAGAAACGCGTCGAAGACCGCAACTTTGGCATTCGCAAACAGCTTCTCGAGTTTGACAACGTCATGAGCAAACAACGCGAAGTCGTTTACGCCCAGCGCCGCGAAGTCCTTTTGGGCAACGATGAGGGCGTTGTGGACATGGTTGAAGGCATGATCGGCGATTACACAGAAGGTCAAGCCGACATGCACCTTTCAGGCGACAGCGACCAATGGAACCTCGAGCAACTCCGAGCCAGTTTGGTTGACGCCTGCCCAGCCTTCGAGAACTTTGATTTTGAAGCCTTGCGCGGTCACAAAATCGATGACGCTCGAGAGCAACTCGTGAGCTTCATTGCCGATGCTTACGACACCCGCGAGAAAGAACTCGGCGCTCCGCTCTTGCGGTCGCTCGAGCGTTACGTGGTCTTGCAAGTCGTGGATCAATTCTGGAAAGAGCACCTTCACGCGATGGATGTGCTGCGAAGCGGTATTTTCCTGCGGGCTTACGGACAAAAAGACCCGTTCGTCGAGTACAAGTTTGAAGCCACCAAACTGTTCAGCGAACTGACCGAAACCATCAAAGCCGAGATCACCAAGTTTATCTTCAGGTTGCAAGTGAACTTTGAAGCCCCACCGCAACCCCAAGTTTTAGATGACCAAGGCAATGACGGTGAATCCGAACCGCAACCGATGAACAACCCGTTCATCAAACGCAGTAGCCAAACCACCCGCATTCCAAAAATCTCGAGACAAGATAGAAGAAAGCTCGAGCGGGACAACAAGAAGAAGTAAAGAAGTGTTTGAAGGCTCGAGGTTGATGGTGAACCTCGAGCTTTTTTATTGTTTTTTGATCACTGGGTTGAAAAAGTTTAAATTTCCAAACCGTGAAAAACCTTTATCGGCACTGACAAGCGTTGCATTGTATTCAAGCGCAAAAGCCGCAATAAACGCGTCGGAGAAATCATTTCCAGACATGTTCATGGATTGACAAAGTTGTTTAAAGGTCAACCAATGCTGCACCGAACTTGGCAGAATCTCAAAATTTGGGTGCGCCTCGAGCGATTCCACAAAATCCCAAGCGCTTCTCGTATCCGCGTTGGGGTAGATTTTGGTATTGGTAACAATTCTTAAAAATCCACTCAAAACAACGTTTGGTGCTCGAACTTGATCAGTTTGCAGCGTTTTTGTCAGCCAGTCATAACAAATTTGGTGATCTTTGCTCGAAGTGTCAAAGGCGTAAATTAAAATGTTAACGTCGAGAACAAGCATCAAGTCCTTCGTCGAGCAATTCTTGAATGCTGGCGTTGCTCGAGAAATCTACTTTTAGCTTTGGTTTGCCCAAGGCTCGAGTTGGCAGGGTTTTGAAGGATTTTGAAGCTGGTGTTTGCATGGTTTGACGTAAAGCTTGCTCGATCAGATCGGTCAGCGTTTGATTGCGCTCGAGGGCAAATCTTTTTGCGTCGGTCAGTAATTGGTCGTTGAGGCGAACGGTAGTTCTCATGGGAAAAGTTTAGCGAATAGACATAAATATGTCAACATTCTTTCCTAAATTATGTCTACTTGGCTTTTGCAGAGCATGAAAATCAAGCATAATTCAGACTTGTTGGATTAACGAATTTTGGTGTCTTCTACTGCTTGTTTAATGTGCCAACGTAATCTCTGGTAAGAATAATTATCCATTGCTCTTTGCCCTGTTAACATTGATGCAAGAAAAATTGGAACATGACGATCTTCCAGTAAGATTTGATGGTATCCATGTTTTTCGTCAAATTCCATATCTGGAAATTGTTTCAGAAAAAGAAAAGAAGCGAAAGCATTAGCAACTACTATCACTCTTGGATTAGCTTCAACTATAAGTTTTTTTGACAACTCGATTTGCTTTTGACCAAAATCGGATAATTGGCTTCCTAAATAAATTCTTTCCTTAAATTGTGCTTGGCTTGTTTCTCAAAAAAAGAAAAGGTCTATATGCTCCCATTCTAAATTTGTATGAGCGGCAATGCCCTTAAATTTATTGAAATATGGATAGTTGTCTTTTGCAAACTGTTCTACTTGCAAAGCAATTTCCAGGTCTATATTTTTTCGATTGCGCCAATGATAAAAGCTTGAAGGATCAAGATTGAAAAACTGTGTGTTCCGCAATAGCGAACCATAACCTTTTTGACTAAAGGATGGATTCAAGCCAATAAAAAGGATGGCTTCTTGCTTCAAAGACGAATAAAGAAGTGGCAGAAGCACATCCTCATCATCTTTGAATGTTTGTTGCCAAAGATCGAGACTTTTTGAGTTTACAGAATGTCCAAGCGTCATAGTTTAGACTACACGTTAAACAAGAAATGCACCACATCCCCGTCTTTCATCACGTATTCTTTGCCTTCGGTTCGCACCCAACCCTTGGCTTTATCTGTCTTTGAGCATTAAGCTTTTGTCAAGCCAAGATAGGCTTTTGCCAATTCGGTTTCGTTGATGTCCTTGGCGAACCCCGAAAATTGGACTTCGCCTTGCGCCAGCACCGTGACCTTATCCGCCAGTGGCAGGGCATCTTTGACAGCTTGTTCGACCAACAGAATGGCTGGTCCTTGTGCCCGAAGGTCTCGGATTAAACCAAAAACCTCTTTGACCACCACGGGCGCAAGTCCAGCCGAGGGTTCGTCGAGCAGCAAGACTTTGGGTTTTGAGACCAGGGCGCGAGCAAATGCCAAGAGCATTCGTTGACCACCCGAGAGTGATCCCGCTCGAGCCTGTTTTTTCTCGTGCAGAATTGGGAATCGCTCGAGCATCGATTCGATGCTGGCTCGCACGGCGGTTTTGTCGGTCAGTGCCAGACCGCCCGCCTGCAAATTCTCGAGCACCGAAAGTTCGCTGAACACGCCGCCCGATTGTGGCACGGTGACGATGCCTGCCCGAATAAATTCATGTCCCAAAAAACCGAGCAAGTTTTGTCCATCTAACTCGAGCGCACCCGACCAGGGTTTGAGAACGCCCGCACAGACTTTTAAGAGCGTACTTTTGCCACTGCCGTTGGGTCCAAAAACGCAATGAATCTCTCCGGGTGCCAAGTGAATGCCGACGTTGGTTAAAATTTGAACTTTGCCGTAACCGGCGGTGATGTTGTTTGCAATCAGTGACATATCGGTTTCCCTTCACGCTCCCAGATACGCCTCGAGTACGATGGCGTTTTTGGTGACCTCTTCAAACGAACCCTGAGCGATCAATTCGCCGTGGTGCATGACAATCAGGCGGTCACAGAGTTGCCGCACCCAATCCATGTCATGTTCGATCAGCAAGATGGTTAAACCCCTTGCACGCAAGGTTTGTAGCAACGCCACGATTTCTTGACGCAACACCGGATTGACACCTGCCACGCACTCGTCGAGCAACAGCATTTTTGGATCGGTCATCAATGCCCGCCCAATCTCGAGCAGTTTTAGTTGTCCACCCGAGCACGAATCTGCCCGTTCGTCGGCAAGCCTTGAGAGTTTGAGCATCTCAAGTATCTCGAGTGCCTTTAATCGCATTTTGGGCAGTGGTTCGGGACTGTAAACCGCCAGTAAATTCTCGAGTACGGTCATGCGGGTGAAAGGGCTTGGAATCTGAAAGGTTCGACTTAAACCAATCCTCGAGCAGAGGTGCGTTGGGGCGTTTGAGATGTCACGACCGTCAAAAATCACGCGTCCGCTCGACAGTGAAATGTGCCTCGAGATCAAATTAAACAGCGTGCTTTTGCCGCTGCCGTTGGGTCCGATAATGCCCAGAATCTCGCCCGCCTTGACCGTGAAACTGACCTTGGCGACTGCCCTCAAACCGCCAAAGTCCTTAACGATGTTTTGCAGCTCGAGAATCACTTGTTGACATCCTGCTTGTAGGCGTTGCCGCTGCGTCGCCGCTCGAGTGCGCCCAGGATGCCGTCGGGGATGAACAGCGCAACCAGCACCACAGCCGCACCCAGCACCACAATGTACAAGGTGTCAGACCCCCACGAGAGCCAGACCAATCGCCCGCCAACATGGACGATCAAAGCGCCCACCACAGGACCCCAAAACGTGCCAAGTCCTCCGAACAAACTCATGACCACGGCATTGTCTGAAATCAAGATTTTAAAGACTTCGTTCGGGTTGATGATCGTGATCCAGTACCCATAAATTCCGCCCGCCAAGGACGCAATGACACCAGAAATGGCAAAAACGATCAACTTGGCTCGGAACACGTCAATACCCATCGCTTTTGCCACGTCTTCATTTTCACGGACTGCGACCAACCAATAACCGTATTTGCTGCGGCGCAGAAAAAAATGCAAACCAATCAGGGTCAACACGAACAAGCCAAGCATCGCGTAATAAAACGGGCGGTTGTCTGATAGGGCAGGAAAGCGCAAACCCTCGCCGCCGCCGGTTAAGCCCTCGGCAAGCAGCGCGATCTGGCGCATGGCTTCGGCAAAAGCCCAGGTGGCAATGGCAAAATACGCGCCGCGAACCCGCAAAGTCGGCAAACCCAACAGCACCGCAAAAACGCCTCCAATGACGCCTGACAATGGCAGCGCCAGGACAAATGGAATGCCGACTCGGGTCATCAAAATACCCACGGCATACGCGCCCACGCCAAAAAATGCGGCATGACCAAAATTTAGGTAGCCCGTGTAACCGCCAATCAAATTCCAGGACAGCGCCACAACCGCCCACATCAGGGTTTCGGTGGCAATGCGCATCCAAAAAACTGGAATCAACAATGGCAAGACGAGCAGCAACACCAATGCCGCGCCCAAAAGCCAGACGCTCGAGTTTGAAACCCCAAGCCAGCCTGATTTCTCGAGTCTGCTGTTCATGAACATCCTCGAGTCTGTGTCAGGTTCACAGTAAACCCCGTCTTAAAATGCCTTTGGGACTGATGACCAGCACCAAATACAAAATGATGAAACTTGCCAAACTGATGTACCTCGAGTCGAGAAACGCGGTGACATAACTTTGCACCAATCCCAACACAAGCGCGGCAACAATGGCGCCAGGTAAATACCCCATGCCGCCCAGAACAACCACAAAAAACGTGTACAGCGCGTAACGAGCGCCAATCTCGGGACTAAAGGTGAACAGCAAGCCGATAAACACGCCCGCCACCGCCGTCAAACCAACATGCAGCGCGTAGACCAACGAATTGATGCGGCTCGAGTCCACGCCGAGCAAACTGGCGCTGGCTTTGTCTTGAGAAACCATTCGCACCCTTAGACCGAGCGGGGTGCGATACAGAAAAAACAAGAATCCAAGCGTTAAAAGTAAGCCACAGGCAAACGTCACCACTCGAGCGCCAGGCACGACCAAAGGACCAAAAAACCAGGTAAAATCCGTCAAGGCACTGCTGAGCGAATGGTTGTCCTTGCCGAACAAACCCAGGCTCGAGCCACGAATCACCTGAGAGATGCCAAAGGTCAAGACCAAGCCCATCAGGTTCGCGTGGGCGCGTTTGCCACTCGAGACGCGTTCGATTAAAGGTTGCAGAAAAAAACCGACCAGCGCAAAGACCACAAAAACGATTGGCGTGGTCAGAAGTGGGTCAATGTGCAAGCTCGAGTTGAGAAAAAACGCGGTAAACGCGCCAAGCATCAGCCATTCACCCACGGCGAAATCGACAATTCGCATGACTCCGAACGCCAGTGACATCCCCAAGGAAAGCACGATCAAGACGCCGCCGATCAGCAAGCCATCAATGGAGCTTTGCAAAAATAAGTTCAATTGTTCCTCTTTATTTATATTGAAAAGGGGCTGTCAGTGTTCTCACTGACAGCCCAAGAAAATCAACTCAGCGTTTGTCCCAAGCTGGGGTGGGGTAAACCAAACGTGCTTTATCGGGTGATTTTGCACCAACAATCACAGGGCGTCCATTTTGAATCTGAAACGGCAGCGGTTGAAGCTTGATGTTGTCATGGTAGTTATCGCCACTGGTTGGAAAGCTGATCGGACCATAAAACGTGCGAATGTTGACTTTCTCGAGTTCGCCGACCAGACGGATACGGTCGGCTTCGCTCATGCCTGGTTTGACTTTCGCGGCTTTCACGGCAACCTCGAAGACAATACCAGCGGCGGTGCAGCCAGCCTCGGTGTACTCGGCGGTGCTACGGTTGTAGGCTTTTTGGTAGTCCGCAAACCATTCTTTGCTCGACTTCCAAGCGCCAGCGTTGATAAATTTGTATTCGATGTCTGGCTGCCAGACGGTTGCACCAATCACGCCTTCGGCATCTTTGCCAAGGGCAGTCGTAAAGTCTGCAAAGCCTGGAGCCGTGTGCTGGACGAAAGCTTTGGCGTTGATGCGAAGTTGTTTAACCACTTTCATCATCTGAATGCCCTGTTCGGGCTGGGTTGCCATCGCCAAAATATCGGCGTTGGCTTGCTTGGCTTTGCTAAACACTGGGGTAAAATCAGCGTCGGCTGGAACAATATCCAAGCCCAAAACCTTGATGCCCAGTTGCTCTGCAAGCTTCTTGAAGGTATCTGCACCAGCTTTGGCAAACGGATCGTCAAGACCGACGATGTACATGCTTTGAGGTTTTGGATTGCCTTTGGCAATTTCACGAATGGGTGCCGCACCAATGATATCCACGCTTGGGATGGTGCCAAAGACGAACTTGTACTTGTCTTTCCAAATCGCAGGATTCTCGGCAGAACCCGTAATCATGGGTACTTTGTACTTGTCCACAATTGGTCCGCAAGCTCGAGTGGCGCTGCTGGCGTACGGTCCCAGAATAAAATCAAACTTTTGTTCGGTCAGCATTCGTTCGCAAGCTGCGGCTGCCGTGGCACCGCTCGATTGATCGTCGTAGTACACCAGTTCGACCTTGTACTTTTTGCCGTCGCTGACGATTCCACCTTGGCTGTTGACTTTATTTGCCCAAAGGTCGTAACCGCGTTTGGTGGTCGCCCCGCCTTGGGCATTGTCGCCCGAGAGTGCCGTGACCACGCCTACTTTAAAGACAGCAGACCTTCCTTGTTGCGCCAAAATTGCACCGCTCGAGATGAGTGCGACTGCGCCAAGAGCCAATCCGATTTTCAAACCATTCGTACTGTATTTCACAATAACCTCCCGCCCCCAAAGGGGCAATTCCAGACGTTGTTTTTGCTGTGGTGCGAGCACAGTATAAGCTGCTAACCGACCATATGCACAGTTGTGATTTTGGACAATCTGTTGTTAAAAGGCTTAAAGATTTAGACGTTAAACAAGAAATGCACCACATCCCCGTCTTTCATCAGGTATTCTTTACCTTCTGTCCGCACCCAACCTTTGGCTTTGGCATTAACATTGCTCCCTGCCTCAACCAATTTGTCCCACTCCACCACCTCGGCACGAATAAACCCGCGTTCGATGTCGCTGTGAATTTCGCCTGCGGCTTGCGGCGCTTTTGTGCCTTCTTTGACCGTCCACGCCCGAACCTCTTTTTCGCCGCTGGTAATCATGGTGATCAAACCCAGCGCCTTGTACCCAACGTGTACCAGTCGCTCGAGTCCTGATTCGGTCAAACCCAATTCCTCGAGAAACACGGCTGCGTCTTCGTCGCTTAAATCGGCTATTTCGCCTTCGATTTGGGCGCTGATTTTCACGACGGCTGCGCCCTCTTTGGCAGCGAGTTCACGGACTTTCTTGACGTGCTCGTTGTCCACGCTCAAACTGGCTTCGTCAACGTTGGTCACATATATCACGGGTTTGCTGGTAATTAAACTCAGTTCCTTAGGAACTTCAATGCCCGTCAGACGGGCTGGAATGCCCTTGGAAAGTGGCTCGAGTAACGCCTCGACCACAGCAAGCAACTCGGCATCTTCCTTGCTGTTCTTGGCGGTTTTACGCAACCTGTCCACGCGCCGCTCTAAAGTTGCCAGGTCTGAAAGCGCCAGCTCGAGGTTGATGGTTTCGATGTCATCAAGCGGGTCAATGCGACCTGCGACGTGAATGATGTCGTTGTTTTCAAAGCACCTGACCACGTGCGCGATGGCGTTGACCTCGCGGATGTTGGCTAAGAATTGATTGCCCAAGCCCTCACCCTTGCTCGCGCCTTTGACCAAACCAGCAATGTCCACAAATTCGACGGCAGTCGGAATAATTGGTGGGACACGATCACCTTTGGTAAAGACTTTGGACAGTGCCTCGAGTCGGTGGTCTGGTAGCGGCACAACCCCAATGTTTTTGTCAATCGTGGCAAACGGGTAATTTGCCGCTTCGACCCCAGCTTTGGTGATGGCGTTAAACAGCGTTGATTTTCCGACATTCGGCAGTCCGACAATTCCAATTCCCAATCCCATAAGAACCTCCAACTCGAGATTCCCTCGAGAAATTTATGTTTTAAGCTCGAGAATTTCCGCTTGAGCATCCGAGTATACCGTCTGGTGAGCCTGATTACAGCTTGACTTGCAACCAAAGCCTAAAATACGGACATGAAAGCCATTTGGAACGATTCCGTGATTGCCGAGAGCAACGATACCGTCGTGGTTGAAGGCAACCATTATTTCCCGCTCGAGAGCGTCAAAGCCGAATTCTTGCGTCCCTCGAGTACCCACAGCACCTGCCCGTGGAAGGGCGTGGCAAGTTATCACTCGCTCGAGGTGGGTGGAAAAGTGAATACGGTTGCGGCTTGGTTTTACCCAGTGCCAAAAGATGCGGCGAAGCAAATTACGGGTCGGATCGCGTTTTGGAAGGGTGTTCAAGTTTCGGCTTAAACTCGAACCTCGAAGGGGCATTACAACGATTCCTGCGTTAAACTCGAGTCATGAATGTTGGTGTTCTGATTTTTCATGAGGTCTCCGAGTTTGAAGTGGCTGGCGTCATGGGCGTTTTTGGTGCGGCTCGAGCTTTTCAGCCTGTGCCTAAAGTTCTCGAGGATGCTGTGCCAGAGGGTGCTGAACCACCTCCAAATCCACTCGAGGTGTTCACACTCTCCAAAACCCGTGCCAGCATTCGTGGCGCTGGCGGTTTGGTCATGACGCCAACCTATGCCTTCGCAGGAGCGCCAGAACCCGACATTTTGGTTGTGCCTGGTGGAATGGGCGCAGAAAAAATCTCCAAAGATTTGCAAACCAAGGAATATTTGCGTGCTCAGGCGGCTCGAGTCAGGTTTTTGGTTTCAATCTCGGGTGGGGCATTGGTACTGGGCGAGGCGAATTTGCTGACCGATTTGGACGTCACAACCACGCCAGCTCAATTAGAGACTATCTGGAAGTACAATCCTGGAAACGTCTTGGAGACTCGAGCCAGCAAAAACCCGAATGGGCGTTGGTTTGCCGCGTCTGGTTTGGCAGGCATCGAATTGGCGCTCGAGCTTGTGGCACTCGAATTTGATGCTGAGATTGCCATTAAGACCAGCAAGAGTTTGGGCTTAACTTAACCCTCAATCGTGGTGGCTTTGGACAGTGCCGTCAGAATGCTTAAAGCGTCTGGATAACGGTTTGCAGGGTTTTTCTCGAGCAGCCTTAACGCCACTTGATCAAGCACGTGCGAGTGTCGTCCTTCGCGCAAACTCGAGGGGTCTGGCGGCAGTTGCGACAGGTGTGCCCGCATGACCTCTTGGGGTTCGCCCTCAAACGGGTGCTGACCGGTGATGCCCCAGTACAACATCACGCCAGCCGAGTATAAATCGGCGGCTGGCGTGAGTGGCAAGCCCCGCACGGCTTCGGGTGAAAGGTACGCCAGTGTTCCAGGCGTCAGACGATCACGGAAGACTTCGTTGCTGGGTCCACTCAGGTCAAAATCGAGCAGTTTCGCTTCCAGGCTGCCAGGTCTAACGCCAGGGGAAACCACGATGTTGTCGGGCTTCAAATCTCGGTGTACCAAGCCTTTTTCGTGCATCACCGACAGCCCCTCGAGAACTTGAATGAAGACCTCGAGAAACTGTTTCAAGCCGTGATACGCCACCCACTCGCTAAAACGCTGCCCTGGTGCAAACGGCATTAACGTTCCTGGTTGTCCTTCGAGTGTGATGCGCTCCAAAACGGGATTGAGGTTTTTATGGTGTAAATCCTTGCCGACCAGAAACTCGCGGTCGGCTCGAGATGCCATTTCGTTGGGAAACAGTTTCACGGCATAAGGCGTGCCAAACAAATCAAACGCCAAGTACACGACACTGCTCGCGCCCCTGGCAATGGGACGCACAATCGTATATTTGTCGAGCAAGACCGTTCCAGCAATCGCCATTGATCCGATGATAACGCATTCTGACGCGTGGCGTGGTGGTTTTCAGGTTGAGTTAGAGGTTTGAAGGCGTGCTGAGGTCGTTTGCGGGGCGCGAACGACAATCAAAACGCCAGTCAACAAGACCAGACCGCCCAAGATAATACCGATTCCAGGAATTTCTTTGAACAAGAAGATCGCACCCACGGCGCTGCCTATCGGCTCGAGCAAGACCACCGAGGCGACCACGGCAGGATTTAAGTATTTGACCGCCCAGTTGACGCTGGTGTGACCAATCAATTGCGGGATCAAACCGAGCAGAAGTATCCAGAAGTAAGTCTCGAGCGGATACGAAAATGGTTGAAAGCCAAACAAAAATGGCATTGGGGCAAGAACCAGCGCCGCAGTCCCATAAGCGATGCCCGCGTAACTGCGCAAGCTCAAACCCAAATGCTGGCTGTTGCGTCCGAGCAAGTAATAGGCGGCACCCGCAAACGCGCCGAGCAGTGCCAAGCCGTCGCCCAAGAGCGGATTTTGAAACCCGCTCGTGCCCGTGGCGTCGCCAATGCCTATCAGAATGCCACCCGCAAACGTCACCAGTAGCCCAACAATCACCATCTGACTGGGTTTTTGCTTCAAGACCAACCAGGCGTACAAGCTCAGCCACAATGGGTTTGAGGTCACGATGGCGGTACTGGCGGCAATCGAGGTCAATCCCAGACTGACAATCCAGAACGTAAAATGTGCCGCCAAAGCAACGCCCGCAAAAACGCCCAGACAAACCGCTTTTTGAAAGACTCGAGGCTCGAGGGATTGACGTTCTTGCGCCAGGGTTTGAATGCCAAAAGGTGTGGCGAGCAGCGCCGCCACCAGAATTCTGCCCGCCGCGATCAGCACCCCAAAAGCGGCATCGCTCGAGAGGGAGGCATTGACGGACAGCCGAATAAAAATCGCGGCGAACGACATGGCAACCAAGCCCAACAGCAGCACAGAATTGATCTTGAGACGACTTGGTTGGCTCGAATTTGAGTTCACACCTCCGAGTTTAACAACCTTTATACTTTTAAGACATGACTCAGACCATCAAAAAACTCTTCCGAGAAGATTCGTACTTGAAAGAATTTCGTGCCTCTGTTCTCGAGGTTGGCAGGGTTTCGGGCAATACCGAAGTTATACTCGATCAAACCGCCTTTTATCCAACCGCAGGAGGGCAACCGTTTGACACTGGATTCTTGCACGAGGTTCGAGTTTTAGAAGTCCGTGAGTCAAAAGGGGAGAGTTCAATCACCCACGTGCTCGAGGGTCAGGCATTGCTCGAGGTTGGTAGCGATGTGACTGGCACGATTGACTGGTTGCGGCGTTTTGATCACATGCAGCAACATACGGGCGAGCACATGCTGGGGCAAGCGTTTTATCGCCAGAACGCCCATGTGATTGCCGTCAACATGGAACGCAGTATTTGCACGCTCGACCTCGAGCAAACCATCACTGAAGAAATGGCGCTTATGGCGGAACGAAATTGCAACGAAGCGATTTGGGCGAATCATCAAATCACAACTTACGAAGTTCACGATTCTGAAATCGGGAATATTCCACTGCGCCGCACGCCAAAAGTCTCGGGCTTAATCCGCGTGGTGCAAATTGGCGATTACGATTTCAGCGCTTGCGGCGGCACACATTTGCGCTCGAGTGGCGAGGTGGGCATGGTCAAAATTCTTAAACTCGAGCGGATCAAGTCTGGGGCGACCCGCGTGTATTTTATTTGCGGCGCTCGGTGCTTAAGCGATTACCATTTCAAGCACGATTTTGTCAGCAATCTCGGGCTTAAATTCTCGACCGCCCTCGAGCAAGTTCCAGCCCGTACCCAAGCACTGCTCGAGGAATTGAGTGCCAGCAAAAAAGAACTCTCGAGTCTTAAAACGGCGCACGCCGAAATACTGGCGGAAAAATTGCTCGAGAAATCATATCCAGTTGTGGTTCATACGCTCGAAGATGCCAGCATTTTGGTTGATGTCGCAAAAGCCATTGCGGCTCGAGCGGGCGCAGTTGGGATTCTGGGCGCAGTTGATGGCGCTCGAGTGTTGCTTGCGGTGGCTTGCGGTGCTGGTTCGAGCATTCATGCCAACGAACTTTTAAAGCTTGGTTTGCCTTTGATTGATGGCAAAGGCGGTGGCAAACCCGACATGGCGCAGGGCAGCGGAACAAACCCGAAAGGTTTGACGGCAGCTTTAGAGGCAATGGCGATTGCTTTGGGTTAAGGGTTCAATGGCGGTTCTGGAGGCAAAACTTTTTTCTTTCGAGGACCAAAACTGGCAACAATCGCACCAAGAAAACCAGCCGCCAGTGCGGTCAGACCGAACAACCGAATTGCCACAAGCACAAAATTAAGACCGTCCCCAAGGTCAACAAATTGAAAATCAAAACTGAGGGTTTCCAAGCCGATAATGGTCAATACTGCGCCAAGCAAGCCAAACAACAGTCCCCACAAACCGACTTTCCAGCCTCGAATCAGGCGTCCCAAAAGCTTGCGCAGCAACCAAGCAACGGCGAAAGAACCCAAAAACACCAGGACTTCGATCAGGATTAAACGGGCGCTCATATTCACACAATACGCGGTTTTGTAATTCAAAGTTCCAAGTTCGCCAAAATCCCGTCAATTGACTGTCGTAAAAAGTTCGATTTCATTGGAATCTCCCAAAAGCCGTTGACTGCTCAACTTGCAATGCGCGGCTGAAATCGTATTTCACACCAATCTGACCAACAATTTGGATTCGGATACAGGTCTTATTGGGGTGTTGCCACGTGGCTTGACCAATGCTTTTGAAGTGTTAAACTCGAGCGCAAGCACAGATTGTGCACGAATTTCCATCAGGGTCAACCTGTGGAGGAGGACGTATGAAATCAAAGAAATTGGCTACACTCGCAGCGTTTGGTTTGGCAGCCGGCGCATTGGTGCTATCAGCCGCCACCGCGCAATCCAAAACCACGATCACCGTATTTTTCGGTTCTACCTTTCGCCCAGATTTAATGCGCCCGATTTTTGACCGTTTTGAGAAAGCCAACCCAGATATTCAAGTCAAACAAGAACTGGGTGGCGCAACCTCAGAGTTACAAAATCAGTACTTGACCACCGTGCTATCGGCAAAAGACTCGAGCTTGGATGCGTTTTTGATTGATGTGATTCGCCCAGCCCAATTCCAGTCGCAAGGTTGGCTCGAGCCGATGGACAAGTATTTGGGTGGTTCGCAAAAAACCCAAGAGTTTTTAACTGGTTACTTGCCAGGACCGATCAATGCCGACAAGATTGGTGGGCAGATTTGGGCGCTCCCTGCCACCACCGACACGCAATTTTTGTACTACCGCAAAGATTTGCTTGCCAAGTACAACTTAAAAGTGCCAAAGACTTGGGAAGAGGTGATCAGCCAAGCGCAAACCGTGACCAAAGGCGAGAATAATTCGCAATTGCAAGGTTTAAATTTCCAGGGCGCACCCATCGAAGGCGCGGTCTGCACCTTCTTGCAACCGTTCTGGGCGGCGGGCGGCGAAGTGCTGCAAAACGGCAAAGTCAACGTCAACTCCGAAGCCGGACGCAAAGCCTTAAATTTGTGGGTCAATGCCATCAACACTTCCAAAGTTAGCCCACTTTCAATGGCTGAAAGCCGCACCGATGACTCGAGAAAAGTCATGCAGGCTGGCAATGCCGTGTTCGGTTTGAACTGGGCTTACGCTTGGGCGCACTTTCAGGGCAGCAGTCCAGACCCAACCAAGGTCAAAGGTTTGATCGGCGTGGCGAAACTGCCGACGTTTGCAGGAATCAATGCCTCCAGCGCCAATTGTCAGGGAGGCTGGCAATGGGGTCTGAGCAGCTTCTCGAAAAACAAGGAAGCCACCTTTAAACTGATCAAGTTCATGTCAAGCTCTGACGCCCAAGCCGAGCTTTCGGTAAAAGGTGGCTTTTTACCAGTTCGCAAAGCCTTGTACAACAACAACGCAGTCCTCAAAGCCAACCCACACTACACCGCGTTGTACCCCGTCATTTTGCGTGCCAAGCCACGTCCAGTCACTGCCAACTATCCAAAAGTCTCAGAGATCATCCGCACCAACGTCAATGCTGTGGTCAGCGGTGCAAAAACCACCGACCAGGCTTTGAAAGACATGCAGAGCGGTTTAGAGGGCGTTCTGAAGTAAGACTCGAGTCTCGAGGGTGGATGATTTCTCAATAAAGAGGTATTTGTGCGTCAACCAGGACTCGAAACCGCGCCCCGCAGTCAAACTCGGGGCGCAACATTGTTCAGAAGATTTGCCACTGGCAACCTGAAAGATTCCGAACTGGCAATCTTGCTGCTTGCCCCCAGCGCCGTGCTGCTGGCTGGCATCATGCTTTACCCGATGCTGAACGTGTTTTTGATGTCCCTGCGCGTTCAGAACACGCTCGAGCCGAGCATTGTCACGACAAGTTTTGAAAACTTTGCCCGTTTGTTTTCCGACAAGCGCTTTCTGGATGATTTCACCCGTACGATCTGGTTTGGCTTTTTGACCGTGACCGGCTCTTTTTTGGTGGGTTTGCCGTTGGCACTCCTCGCCAACCTCGAGACGGGCTGGCGTTGGTTGGTGCGGGTGGCGTTATTGCTGCCCTGGGCGATGCCGCAAATTATTACGGGTACAATGTTTGCCTGGATGTTCAACTCGCAGTATGGGGTTTTCAATGACATTCTGGTGCGTTTGGGTTTCGAGCGGATTTACTGGTTGATCCGTCCCGATTCTGCCACAGTCGCGTTGGTGCTGACCGTGATCTGGAAAACCTCGAGTTTTGTGGCGCTGATCTTGCTGGGCGGTCTGCAAAGCATTCCGCTCGAGCTTTCCGAGGCGGCGCAGGTGGACGGCGCGACCGGCACTCAAATCTTTTGGCGCATCACGTTGCCACTGTTGCGCCCTGCCATTGCGGTGGCACTGATTTTCAGGACACTCTCGGCGTTGCAAGTCTTCGACATTCCGTATGCCTTCATGAGCGCTGGCGCGAGTCAGTCGCTCGAGACGCTGGGTGTTTACGTGCAAAAGCAAACCGTCGAATTTACCGATTTTGGTTACGGTTCAACCGTCAGCCTAGGATTATTTGCACTGTCCTTGGTGATTACCGTGATTTACCTGCGGTTTATCCGTCCGGAGGAATCATGAACACCCAGGTGCGCGACAAGACCATCTGGCAAAGGATCATGATCGTGGTTGCTTTGCTGGTGCTTGTGGTCAACGGTGTTTATCCGCTCGTCTGGATTTTTTTGACCAGCATCAAGAACGAACTCGAATTGACCCAAGTGCCAATCACTTATTTTCCGCAAACACCAAATTTTGGCAATTACGCCCAGGTTTTTCAGGCGCAACCCTTCGCACGTTTTTTTCTGAATTCGCTGATCATCTCGAGCCTGTCAACCATTCTTTGCGTGACGATTGCCGCCTTTGCCGCGTACGCCTTGGCGCGTCTCAGACTGCGTTATCGCCGCACCATTAGCATTATTATTGTGGCAGCCAGCATGTTCCCAATCGTTAGCTTGATCGTGCCACTGTTTCAAATCATGCGCGGCTTTGGTTGGCTGAACACCTACTGGTCGCTCGTCATTCCGTATGCCACGTTCAGCCTGCCAATTAGCACACTTGTTCTGACCGCCTTTTTTCAAGGCATTCCCGAAGACCTCGAGAGTGCCGCCATGATTGACGGTTGCTCGAGGTTTGGGGCGTTGTGGCGGATCATTGTGCCTCTGGCAGCGCCCGGCGTGGTGACGGCGGCGATTTTGGCGTTCGTCAATTCCTGGAACGAATTCTTGCTGGCATTGACCTTTAACAGTGCGCCAGACATGAAAACTGTGCCCGTCGGGGTGATGCTCTACCAAGGCGAATTCACCTTTCCGTGGCCACTCATCAGCGCCGCCATCATCATCACCATCATTCCAATTGTGGTTTTAATACTGGTGTTTCAACGCCGCATCATCAGCGGTTTGACGGCTGGCGGCGTGAAAGGATAGGGGAGACTCGAGCATGAATGAACCCGATTTTCTTTGGTTTTGCGTTTTGCAAAACGACGGCGAATACCTTGGCACAAAAGAACTCCCGCCGCGCAAACCAACCCTCGAGTACATCTCGAGCCTGATCGAAACGGCAGGGGAGATGGGATTCTCGAGTTTGCTGACCGCCACGAATTACCACAGCACGCTCGAGAATTACACGGCAGCCATTGCGGCGCTGGCACGAACTAAAGGCGCGGGTTTGCTGATAGCCGTGCGCCCTGGCATGTTCGATGCCGCCATGTACGCCAAAATGATTTCCACCGCGCAAAACCTCTTCCCAGGGCGGGTGCGGGTGAACATCGTGACCGGTTCAAGCCCCGCCGAAAACGCCATGTACGGCGATTTTGAACCGCACGAACAACGGTACGAGCGAACCAGGGAATTCATGTTGTTGCTGCGCAAACTCTGGACGCAGGAGGGTGCGCTCGAGTATCAAAGTGATCGCTACCATTACGTTGGCACGATCCTCGAGCCAAAACCTGCGCAACCCATCCCGCTTTATTTTGGTGGCGCGTCCGAACCCGCCATGCGAATCGCCGCCGAACTAGCCGATTGTTACCTTTTATGGGGCGAACCCATCGAAATGCTGAAAACCCGAATTGCCCGCATCAAAGAACTCGAGCTTGAATTTGGTCGGACTTTAAAAATTGGTCTTCGCACGCATGTTGTCGTTCGTGAAACCGAAGATGAAGCCATCGCCGCCGCCAACCGAATGATCTCCAAAATTGATCCCAAAGTCCGCGAGAACTTCATGAAATCCTATGCCAAAGTTGACTCGACGGGGCAGGGCAATCAGATCAAAATCTTGCAATCTGCCCTCGAGAAAGGTGATTTGTTTATCGAACCCAACCTCTGGGCTGGCGTCGGCATGGCGCGTTCCGGTGTGGGTGTCGCCATCGTCGGCAACCCAGAACAGGTCGCCGCCAAAATTCGCGGTTATCAAGACATCGGTATAGACACCTTCATATTCTCAGGCTACCCTCACCTCGACGAGTGCCGCCGTTTTGGCGAGCTGGTCATGCCGCTCGTCAAAAATATTCAAATCTCGAGCGAGCGAAAACTGTTTGATGTTGGTGTCGCGCCCACGATTTAAAACTCGAGCCACACGCCTCAAAAGAACAAAAACCTCGAGCCACACGTGTAGCAAAACTAAACTCCCTTCTCCTGATGTTGGGAGAAGCGCCCCAAGCCCGTCAGGTGCTGCCGTAAGGGGTAAGAAGGGGTTAGGGATGAGAGCAGACAAAGCAATTGCTGCTTTTGGTTTACGAAAGCGTTTTGACTCTCTCGAGCACTTCATCCGCATGAAGCGAGAACTCACCAGTCGAACTTTCAACGTGCTGCAAAACCACAATGCCTTGCTTGTCAATCAAAAACGTGCCACGGGTGCTGATCGCTCTTTCCTCGAGTGCCACGCCGTAGGCTTTGGCGGTTGCCAAATTCATGTCTGCAAGCAATGGCACTTCGATGCCGTAATCTTTCGCCCAGGCTTTGTGCGTGTGAATGCTGTCACGGTTAATGCCCAAAATAACCGTGTCATGCTCGAGGAATTCGTCTTTGTAAGCGCTGAATTCTGGCAGTTGGATGCTGCAAACCGAACTGAAATCGAGCGGGTAAAAAATTAAGAGTACATTCTTGCTGCCTTTAAACCCCTCGAGCGTGATGTCCTCGCCGGTGTGGGCTTTGAGGTTAAATGGTGGGGCTGGTTGACCTGTTAAATCCATGTTGTTGCTCCTCTTCTCGAAAAATTTGCGACTCGAGGTTAACACGCCATTGTCAGTCTATGGAATCCCTGGGGAACAACGGTTTTTCGGGGTTGCGGGCGGGCAAGGTGATGTTGTAGTGTCGTGAGAGCAAGCGCAGTGCAAGCGTGACGATGACTCCCGCGCTGACCGCCAGATCGCTCGAGATGAATTTGTGCAAGATAAAAACGGTCAAACTGCCTGCGGCGGCGGTGCTGGCATACAACTCGCCTTTTAAGAAAATTCTTGGCACTACTTTTGCCAGCACGTCCCGAATCACGCCGCCACCAACGCCGGAGACCGTGCCAACAAAAATCACGCCAAGCATTCCAAAACCTAACTCGATGCCTTTATTGGCTGCCGTTGCGGCAAACAACGCCAGTCCGAGCGCGTCAAAAAACTCGAGTTCGGATTCGCGTTTCTCGAGGTAGCGGTAGGCGAAAAACCCCAGCAGGGCGCCAAAAATGGCAGCCCACAGCAGGCGTTCGTCTTTAAACCAGATCGGCGGCGTTTGCCCCGTCAAGGTGTCGCGCAAGCTGCCACCACCGACGGCGGTCACGCAACCGAGCACGATCACGCCGAGCAGGTCAAATTTTTTGCGCACGCCGAGCATTGCGCCGCTGGCGGCAAAGACAATTGTGCCGATTAAAGCGGCAATCTCGAGCAGGTTCACACGCACATGATAGCCCGAGAGTCGGATTCCAAAAATTGTCTCAAATCAATGGGTTCTTAGGTTAAAGTACCGAAAAGATTCAACATCCGACTCGAGATTTGAATTTGAACTAAATTTAGGGGCTGATCTGACCGCATTTTTGTTGGCTCAAGTAGCAACTTTTGCCAAATTAATTTCCCCACCTCAGACTCAAGTTTAGAATGTGCAGCATGAGTTGAATCTCAATTCGTGTTTGAACATTTTCTCAGAAAAGTTAAGGTAGCATTAAGAAATGATCATAAAATCAAAGTGGCTGCAAGGAGTTGGAATCACGGTCATTCTTTCCACGGCAATTGCTTCTTGCGGCGGAAATCCAACGCCTGTTTATGAAACCATTCAACCTACGCTCTCGAGTGGTAATTTCATTTATCCTGCGGCTGGTTTGCAGCCAACCTTACTGGCACGGTATTTTATTGTATCCGAAGATTCACCGAACGAGGGCAAAATAAGACTTCGTGCAAATTTTGGAAGCATAAAATACAAACCACGTTTTAATAAATTCCCTGGTTTTACTGGTTGGGATCAACTTGATTTACCTGGTTCAAACTCGACCCGCACAGATTGGTTACGACTTAACTTAAATCGAGATGCAACCATTGCTATTGTTTGGAAGAAATCTGCAAGTTGGCTTGCAGGCTGGATCAAAGGCGCAAGCCCATTGGCAGATGGTAGCAATACCTACACCAAAAGTTTTGTTGCGGGCGACATTTCGCTTCCATCTCCTGGTAAAGACAATGGAAGTTACCTTGTGCTTTTAGGAGAAAAAGACGGTAAAGCATCTGCCGCGCCGGGCTTACCAGTAAATGTGACCGCAGGTACTCCAGTTCCAACTCCAAATGAAGTCTGTCCAAGTTGGGTTAATAATTTATACAAAGCCCAAGCCCCGAACGCAAAATCCTATCTTTCGTGGCATCCGCAAATTGACCCAGTGTACTGGTGTTACTTCCGCCACGAGCATGGCTCAGACCCATCATTGATTGGTTTGCCTGGGATTCCGCTCGAGTACATTGCAGATGTCAACAACAACCAGGCCGAAGTCCACGAAGGTTTTAAGGGTTTTGCAATCCGCGATGAAAAGACTGGCTATGGTTGGTATTTTAACGTTCATGCCGAAACGGGTGATCTGCACAGAGTATGCACCCGCAAACATACTGTCACGGTGACAGTAACCAAGCTTGATACTGGCGAAATAGTGGCGCAACTCGGTTATAAAGGCGATTTTGGTGCAAGCATTGG
>JAYTKL010000420.1:0-2999 GCA_043730305.1 Deinococcales bacterium
TGTCACCATGATGACGGGTGTCGGTCGTTCCTCACGGATTTTCTTTAAGACTTCAAAACCGTCCATGCCAGGAAGTTGCACGTCCAAGAGCACCAAATCAGGTTTGGCGACACGGTGCAACTGCACGGCTTTCAAACCATCATTGGCAACTTCGGTTCTGAAACCGTCACGACGCAGATAACCTTCGAGCACCTGCGCGATGTGCGGTTCATCTTCGACCACCAAAATTAAAGGGCTAACATCCATAATCACAGATTACGCCAGTCAAGCGCAGGGCAGCGAAAGGGTTTGTTAAGACTTGTCGAAGAGCATACGCCAAGATGCCGATGTGAATTTTCAAGCTCGAGCCTAAAATCTGGCAAAACCTTTGGAGGGTATGATGCCTGTAATGACCGAACTCGAGTTTAGGACGCTTGATATACGCAACCTCAGCGATGCAGATGCGACAGCATTGCACACCCTTTTCAACTTGGAACGCTTTGAACGCATTCCTGAAGACCCACCCATCCCGCTCGAGGAGCGCCTGGCGGATTGGAAAAACATACCCACGTACGTGAACGTCGAATCCTTTGCCTATTTTCAAGAAGACCGCGCCGTTGCTTACGGCGACCTGGGATTTGAACGCGAGGGTGAGAACACTCACCTGTGCTGGACGGATGTTTCAGTGCATTCAGAATTTAGGCGCATGGGCTTGGGGCAAAAATTACTCGAGCATGTTCTGCGCGTGGCAAAACGCGAGAATCGCAAAATCTTGATTTTTGGCACAAGCGAACGCATTCCGTCGGGCGCAACCTTTGCCGAAAAAATCGGCGCGAAACGCAGCATTGAAAACCACCTGAACCGAGTGCTGCTCGAGGAACTCGACCGAAGCATGTTGCAATCTTGGATTGCGAACGCGCCCAATGACGAATTTGAACTGGTGTTTTACACCGAAGATTACCCTGAATCAGAACTCGAGGCTTTCTGCGAATTGTTCGATGTCATGAACAGCGCACCGCGCGGCGAACTCGAGATCAATGACGACAAAACCACGCCAGACAAATTACTGCAATGGCAGCATCAACGCAAAGCTGGCGGTTGGCAACGATGCCTGGCGCTGGTCAAGGAACGCAGCACAGGGCGTTTCGCTGGCTTTAGCGAAACGGGTTGGCAACCCAACCGTCCGCACATTTTGGGGCAGTGGGGCACGGGCGTCAACCCAATTTACCGTGGCAAGGGCTTGGGCAAATGGCTCAAAGCCGCCATGCTCGAGAAAGTCTTGTCTGAGCGCCCAGAAATCAATCAAGTCCGAACGGGCAATGCCGACAGCAACGGTCCAATGCTGAAAATTAATCATGCGCTCGGTTTTAAACCCTTTATTGCCAACACCGATTGGCAACTCGAGGTGAATGAAGTCATGAAGCGTTTGAACATGAAATAAGCTCTGCTCAAGGTTTAACCCGTATTTGACCAACCGCCAAAATCTCCACCCTCAAACGGTTGGTCGTATCCCAAAATGGTCGCCATGCTCAAGCATTGCCCTCGGTGGTGCGTGCCGTGCGTGACCAGATGAAACACCTGATGTAACCGACGGTCAGAATCAAGAATTCCCAAATCGTGTGAGGCTCGAGCCGCCAACAACCAAGCCGCCCCCACTTCCTCGAGCAGCGAGCGAATGTCTTGCAGACTAGCGTTTTTGTTGTACGGCAAGGTGTAACCTGCTCGAGTTCGGGTTTGACTTGCAAACTCCAGGTTCGCATGACGTTGGCAATGTGAAACATGGTGTGGTGCAAGGTTCGCAGTCCAAAACCAAAGTCTCGCTCGAGTTCTTGGGAATTCAGTTTCTCGAGAAAATTCATGGCTTGGTCATTGCACCAGAGTTCATACTCGATCAATTCTGAAATGGTTTGAAAATAATCGTTCACATGCTCGAGCATACCCAAAAATTGAATCGAGGGCTTCAAAAAAAAAGCAGTCTGGCGTACTATAAATCAGTGTCTGATTTGTTCCACGATGCCTTTTACCGTTTCGTTCCCGTAGAAAACCCTGAAGCGTTAATCGTCACGCTCGAGAAACTCTGCGCTGGCGCTGGGGTGCTGGGCAGTATTTTGGTTGCCGAGGAGGGCATCAACGGAATGCTTTGCGGCTCGAGTGATGCGCTTCAAAGCGTGCGGGATGGTTTGGAACAGGACGCCCGATTCAAGGGTTTGATGTACAAGCGCACCGCCTGCCGCGATCAGGTCTTTAAAAAACTGAAAGTTCGTCTTAAACCCGAAATTGTGGCGCTGGGCATTGAAGGTGTCGATGCCAGCAAATACCACGGCACGGACGTTTCGCCGCTAGCGTGGCGCGAATTGATTAAACGTGACGATGTGGTTTTGATCGATAACCGCAATGCTTTCGAGTACACGCTCGGGCATTTTAAGGGCGCAATCAACCCTGGCGTGGACAATTTCAGGGACTTTGCGGCGTTCATTGAATCTAACCTCTTAAATTGGCAGAACAAAATCATTTCGATGTACTGCACTGGTGGCATTCGTTGCGAAAAAACCAGCGCCTGGTTGGCTGAAAAGGGCATTCAGATCATGCAGCTCGAGGGTGGGATCATCAATTATTTTGCTCAGGTTGAAGATGCAAACCTTGATTATGAAGGCACGTGTTTTGTGTTTGATAAACGCCAAGAGTTGGACACGCGCCTGAAAATTGCCAGAACGCCACGAACAGATGAAAACCAACCACTTTTCTCGAGGTTCTTGTGGGACGGCATGACACCAGACGACGACGTGAGCAATGCGCAAACCTCAAGTTGAGACTGTTTTTTAACTTGACTTGCCTCGAGTCCTGCCTGGAATCGTAATCGGTGATTCGATATTTTTACAACATTCTTGTATACTGTATACAATGTTGACTCTCAAGCCCCAACTCGAGGCTAAAAATAAATCTTTTGCCCGCCCAACCCTTGTACGCCACGAGGTTTACGACCACCTCAAGCTCGAGATTCTAACGGGCAAACTCGGCAG
>JAYTKL010000421.1:0-5842 GCA_043730305.1 Deinococcales bacterium
GTACGGGCATTCAATTTGATCGAGAACGGATCAAATGCCAAGCCAGCTTTAACGTAAGTGGCAACTTGTCCTTTAATTGGACCGTCTAAACCAACGTTATATTCGGCATCGAGATCAAGGAAGCCAAAGACTTTACCAACTGCATTTAAACCAACCAGGGTACTGGTCGTATTTGGGAAATTTTGGAAAACGTCTTGACCTTCGTAGCCGTAGTAGACGCCACCAACGAGTCCAGGAATCACTTCTAATGTACCGTTGATGCCAACAAAGTACTTGAAGTCACCATTCTTACCGGCAGTTGAACCATAAGCAGCAGTCAATTTTGCGCTAAATGGTAACAAACCACTGCCGTCCAACCTTGCAACAAAGCCGTCGCCGCGACCACTACCATCAGTGGTGTTGTTAAAGCCGTAGTTGGTGAATTTGAAACTTGGGTTGACGCCATAAGTGAAGATTAATGGTGCTCCACCAATTGCAAATTGAGTTGCCAGACTCGTTAATTTGAATGTCGCAGGACTGACATTATCAGCACCCGAAGGGTTTGTGTATGGTGTTTTCGTAACCAATTCCAGCCCCAAGCTAATTGAAAACACGTTAAATGCACCAGAAGCTTCGGTCAATGGGCGCGTTTTGAATGTGAACGTTAATGAAATGCCTGGTTGAATGAAGCCCTCAACTCGAGCACGATCTTGGAGAGGGGAGGTCGTGGCAGGTGCAGTGATAACGTTACTTAAATTGGTAGCACCATTTGCTCCGACGGCAGAACGACCAACTCCAAAGTCAGCGTAACCGCTTGAAGAATCGTTATCATCTGAACCTGTTGACAAGAATGAACCAATTCCCAAACGGTCAATATCGAAATCCTGACCGTAACCCGTACCGTCTGACTTCCAAACACGGGCGGTGTAGTAATTCAAACTGATCGTACCCGCAACGGTAAAGCCGTTGTTCTCGA
Organism: Deinococcales bacterium; assembly: GCA_043730305.1. Taxonomy (GTDB): domain Bacteria; phylum Deinococcota; class Deinococci; order Deinococcales; family JAAFIG01; genus JANXTZ01. Next base: position 956 of record JAYTKL010000421.1, read on the forward strand.
GGGTACTGACGCGCTTATCGAGTGCAGCCAAGCCAGTGTCCACTTTGGTTTCCAAAGCGCCAACTCGAGCTTCCAGATCGCCAACGGTGTCGGCAAGTGCGGTTTGGTCACGACGCAAGAGCGTGGTGAATTCGCGCAGGCTGTCCAGATCGTCGGTCAGGTCTGGTGCTGCTTCTGTTGGTGCAACGTTCGAGAGTTCGTCAACTTGACGCTCGAGTTGGGTCACGCGGTCTTGAAGGCTGAGCACGTCTTGGTTGAGAAGCACAACCAGGTCGTTTAATGCGGCAATGCTGTCGGCTTGGCTTTCGACGGTTGCGCCGAGTTCGCCAAGTCCTGACTCGAGGTCGGTAACGCGTCCGTCGAGTTCGTCTACTTTGTCTTGCAATTCGCGGCTTTGGGCAAGTGCGGTGTCAGCGGCGATGCTGGCAGCGTCAACAGCGTCCATCAAGTCTTGCATCGCTTGTGGGTCAACGCCTTCAATGCCAGCAAGGGCATCAATTTGGGCTTGCAGGTCGGCAGTCACATCTTGCAATGTGCCAATGTCGTCTTGCGTGCCTGCAACAGCGTCAACAAGTCCATCAACGGTTTCTTGTTGGGCATCAACGGCGTCAGTGAGGGCGCTGATTTGGTCTTGGGTGTCAGCGATTTGGGCTTGCAGGTCGTCGATTTGGTCTTGCAGATCGGTTGGGTCGAATTCTGCGGCTGGTTCATCACCTGTAGCAGCACCCATGTCGGCAATTTGAGCGTTCAAATCATCAATTTGTGATTGTAGATCGTCAACTGTACCGGTCAGGTCGTCAAGTTGACCTTGCAATTCGGTTGGATCAAAGCCTTCGGCTGGTTCCATGCCGTCAATGGCTTCTTGCAACGCATCGATTTGGTCTTGCAAAGCAGCCAGATCGTCGGTTGTGGCAAGGTCGCCAACATTGATGGTACCACCGTCAGAAGTTGGGATTTCGATTGAATCGGCGGTTGCTTGAGCATTGTCGGCAGCTTCTTGGGCAGCATCGGCAGCTTCTTGAGCGGCATCGGCAGCATCTTGTGCGGCTTGGATCGCTTCAGTGTTGGCGTCGGCGGCAGCTTGGGCAGCATCGGCAGCCTCTTGGGCAGCGTCAGCAGCCTCTTGGGCGGCGGCGGCGGCATCGGCAGCGTCGGCTGCGGCTGCGGCAGCATCGTCGGCGGTGCTGGCGGCTTGTTCGGCAATGTCACGGGCTTGCGTGGCGAGTTCTTCGACACGGGCAAGATCGTCTTGGGTGACAGCGTTGTCCTCGAGTTCTGCAACGCGCACACCCAATTGGGCGAGGTCGGCTTGCAGTTCTTGAACGGCGCTCATCAGGTCGTTGTATTGCTCTTCGGTGATCATGAAACCGCTTGTACCTGAAACGCCAACACCGCAGGCACCAGATTTGATCATTGCGATCAAACGGGCAACGATGGCGGCGGCTTCATAACGGGTGATCGGTTGATTGCCACGGAATGTTCCGTCAGGGTAGCCACGAATAATGCCGCAATCGGCGGCAATCTTGATGGCTTCTTGCGCCCAGTGACCGGCTGGAACGTCTTTCAGGTCGGCTGGTTTTTGTGGTGCGGCTTGACCGGTTGGTTGATCGACTTGTCCGGTTGGGTTGGTTGGCGTGGTTTGGGCAAATGCGGATACGCCCAAGCTCAACGCGGCTGTTAAAAACATTGCAGCAGAGATTTGCTTCATTAAGTACTACCCCCTGAAAATTGCAGAAAAGATGCGGTTAAAGACTTTGCGTTCAAACAACTTTTAACTTGGTCGCTCGAGCTTTGGGGGGCGAGTTGCCGTGTTTCCTCTCCCTGACTAACCCTTGCGTCGTTCGCTAAACCTTGTTCCAAACTGCGTTTTGCTTTAAGTCCGCGATGCACAGTGTTTTGTAAAACCGTGTCTTGGCTGAAGTCAGCACAATACTTAACACTCATTGAGGGTAACACCTCCTTTCTCGAGTTCATCATATTGTGGTCCTTCGACCAATCTAAATTTTACCATGATGAGTGGGAGCTAAGTCAAGCGTCTGGTGGCTCATTTTTTAGGGTGAGACAGGTTTCAAACCCAAGCCCAGCGCACTCGCTCTCATCCGCATCGCCGCAATCGTGTTCGATACGTGTTGCTCGAGGTCAATCTCGAGTTCACTGATGCCAATTTTGATGTCTTCACGGTTCACGCCCTTGGCGAAAGCTTTGTCTTTGAGTTTTTTGAGGACACTTGAAGTCTCGAGCAGTTCAATGCTTTTGTCTGGACGCACCAAACAGGCGGCAGTAATCATGCCGCAGAGTTCGTCCACGGCAAACAAGGCTTTTGCCAATAACGTGACTCGAGCTGTCCCAGATTCGTTGTAATGCCCTAGAATCGCTTGCAGCACCTCCTCGGGCAAGTCAGTGTTTTGCCGCAAATAATTCACGCCCCAAAATGGATGCCCGTCAGGTCCAAGATTGGGGTGCGATTCGTAATCAAAGTCGTGCAGCAATCCTGTGACCGCCCAAAGCTCGGGGTCTTGATCGTAGTGTTTGGCGTACCAAACCATTGCCGCCTCGACCGCCAGCATGTGCTTGCGCAACGATTCGGACGGGGTGAAATCTTGAACGACCTGCCAAGCTTGATCTCGAGTCATAGGGGTTTAGGTTAAGGGCAGCCAGTAGTAATTGGCAAACCCTAGAAAGCTCGAGCTTGTGAAGCTCGAGCTTTGATCAGAATTTTATTTCTCCTAGACACGAGAATCAGCAGTTTGCCTTCTCTCATCCCCAGCCCTTCTCTCAACATCAAGAGAAGGGAGTTTAAGTTTTTACACGTGTAGTTCGAGGTATTTTTGAATTCTTTCTCAAGTGTTTTAACATCTCGAGGATGGGCTGTGGCTAATTGCTAATTGCCAATTGTTAATATCACCTCGTGTTTGACTTTGAAATTCAAAAAACCGATGGTCGTGCTCGAGTTGCCAGTTTTTCCACACCGCATGGCACTGTAACCACGCCAATGTTCATGCCTGTCGGCACGCAGGGCAGCGTCAAGGGTTTGTCGGTGCATGAGTTGCTCGAGATCAAATCGCAGATGATTCTGGGGAACACCTATCATTTGATTTTGCGTCCTGGACTCGAGGTGATGAAACAATTTGGTGGCTTGCCAGGATTTACGGCGTACCCGAGTCCGTTTCTGACCGATTCGGGTGGCTTTCAAGTCATGAGTTTGGGTGATATTCGCACGATCACCGAACAAGGCGTGACATTTAAGAATCACATCAACGGCGACCCGCTCGAGATGACTCCCGAAAGCAGCATCGGGGCGCAAGAGATTATTGGCGCGGATGTGATCATGGCATTTGACGAATGCCCACCATACCCAGCCACGTTTGAGTACGGCAAAGCCTCGCTCGAGCGTACCGTGCGTTGGCTCGAGCGTTGTTTGAACGCCAAAACCCGAGACAATCAGGCGTTATTTGCAATCGTGCAGGGCGGGACTGACCTGGCGTTGCGGCGCTTGAGTTTGGAAGCCACACTGCCGTTCAACACGCCAGGTTTTGCGATAGGCGGGCTGGCGGTGGGCGAACCCAAAATTGAAATGTTTCCCGCAATAGATTTTGCCACCCGAGCGCTGCCCGAAAACAAACCGCGTTACCTGATGGGCGTGGGCTTTCCTGAGGATTTGGTCGCCGCGATTGCGCTGGGCGTGGACATGTTCGACTGCGTTTACCCAACCCGCACGGCGCGGTTTGGTTACGCCATCACGTTTGAAGGGCGCATCAATTTGAACAACGCCAGCATGAAAACCGACGCTCGAGCTTTAGAGGACGACTGCGATTGTTACGCCTGCAACCACCATTCACGGGCGTACATTGCGCATTTGATTCACGCCAAAGAAATGCTCGCGCCCAGGTTGCTGAGCTTGCATAATTTACGCTGCCTGCACCGAATTACGGAACAGGCGAGGGAAGCGATTGAAGCCCAAAATTACAGCGCTTGGGCGCTCGAGTTTGGAATACGGTACTTCAAAAACGAAATACCCGACTGGTTCTCGAGCGCCATAGAACGCGGGCGGGTTTAACGAAAGATTTCTCGAGGGTAATTCTTGAATTCGGCGTCGTGCATGATCTCGAAGAAACGACGAATGAGTTCGTTGGCTTCCGTTGGATAACCATCTTCTGAGAGGTGATAATTCATCAGCAGCGGCGGCTCGAACACCCACTCGTAACCGCGTTCGGTGTGAAGGCGCACCGATTTACCAGTCGGGTCTTTGTGCCACGGTTCAAACAACGCCAACTTTCCGTCCGCCAATTTCTGGGGCAGCAAACGCACTTTCAAATCGCTGTGTTTATCCTGCGCGAAGGTCAGCACATCGCCTTCGCCGCCCTTCAGGGTGAACGTACTTTGTTTCTCGAGGGTCGCGGTACTAACAGTCATACATCACGTCCTTTCGGAATCCGCAAAGTGCGACGCTGACAGCAGTCTCGAGTGGCAAGACGCTGTGCAGGAGATCAGCACTTGCAATTGATAGGCTAGCAGATTTTAAGTTAGAAATCTGTCACTTTGAAACGAACATATTCATAAAACTCAACATCAAACTCGAGGCTTCAACGCTCGATTTGGGTATACTCGAGCAGTGAAAGGTCTTTCTAACGCCAGCTCTAAACTCAAACCCTCCAGCACGGTTGCCGTGACCGCCAGAGCCATGGAACTCAAACGCCAAGGCATTGACGTGATCTCAATGGCGGCAGGTGAACCCGATTTTGACACGCCAGAGCACATCAAACTGGCGGCAAAAGCGGCGATTGACGCGGGAAAGACCAAGTACACACCAACGTTGGGCGTGCCCGAGTTGCGCGAAGCCCTGGCGGCAAAGTTTAAACGCGAGAACCACCTCGAGTACACTCCCGC